>NZ_PIJF01000002.1:7266-139715 GCF_002809985.1 Geobacillus sp. WSUCF-018B | reverse complement strand
ATTGGTGCTATGAACCTTCAACGAAAAGGAATAGAGTACATCGTTGAAGGAACGACACAGGCATGACCTGCGTCGTTGGGCAGCTGTCAACCTGCCCCTAATGCAACCCCAAGTCAAGGAAGGAGGACGAAGTCCGCTCGCACTTCTGGGGAGTTGCAAGCCTCCACTTCAAGCGTTAGCGAAGTGGGGGTAGTTGACTCACGTTCTGCTGGAATGGATTATTTTGTACGAGCAACGGAAAAATCGAAGGCCATCGATGGCGCGGCAGAATAGGCCGTCTAATGATCCCGGCTCACTAGGCTGGGTGGGGGCAGCCTTTTGGTTGTTTGCGGATGAAAAGCCATTTTCTTCATACGTAAAACGAAACATGTGGAAAGGATGGGAAACGGTGTCGTTCAGCTACTACGGGTCGACCTGTGCAACGGAGCCAACGCTGCCGTTTCCCATGGGTGTGATGGAAACAATTACCGGCGCTTGGCGATGGCAAGCGCCTTTTTCGTATTGGCGAAATGAAGCTTGGCGCACGTCTCAAGCGCTTCTTCCCCCCGCGCGCGGATGATCCGGGCGGCGGCTTCGTCAACGATGGCGCCGGCACCTTTTGGAAGCAGGAGGCCGACGGCGCGGGATAATCGCTCCATCTCTTCTAAAAACACATAGCGGGCGATGATCGAGGCGGCGGCGACCGCCACGTGCACGCTTTCTGCTTTTGGCAGGCAATGCACCCGCTCGCGGATAATGCGATCTTCATCGGAAAGGTAACGGAAATACGAATCCCGTTTTAAAAATTCGTCGATGATGATTGCTTCTGGTTCGGCGGGCGCGATGGCGTCAACAAGTTTCGCGAGCGTCCGGTTGTGAAGCAGCGCCTTCATTTTCGTCTGCGGCATGCCGCTTCGCTGCCAGCGGTTGTATTCGGCGTTATCAAGCACAGTGACGGCATACGGCGCCGTTTCCATGATGGCGGGGGCGATCCGTTTGATTGCCTCATCGTTCAATTGTTTCGAATCTTTCACGCCAAGCGCCGCGATTTTGGCGATATGCGGCCGATCCACGTAGGCGGCGGCGACGACGATCGGGCCGAAATAATCGCCGGTGCCGACTTCATCGGAACCGATGGCGGAAAGAGACCCGAGTTGATGAGCTGCCAAAGCGGACGGCTGGTGGTCAGCTGTTTCGTTTGAGGCGCTCGCCCCTGATATCCATTTCGCTGCTTCTTGCTCCGCCGCTTTCCCTTGAAACAGCACTTTGCCTGAGCGGTAGGCGGTGATCACGACATCCGGGCGCTTGACGGCAAACAACGCTCCGGCCGGAAGCCGGTCGGATAAGGCGTCTTGGTAGTGGGCGCGCAAGGCGTCAAGCAGCTGTTGGTCGGCTTGAATCACATAGTTTGACAACGTTCGATCGCTCCTTTATCTTCTCTATCGTTGCTGTGTGTCGCTTCTTTCCATTATACCAGCGTTCATGATATGATAAACAGTAGGATTTGGCGAAATGGGGGAGAAAGCTTGACAGAACAGCCAAAAACGCGAGTGAGCGTCCGCATCTATGGACAAGACTACACGATCGTCGGCGCGGAAAGCCCGGCCCACATCCGGCTCGTGGCGGCGTTCGTTGATGATAAAATGCATGAATTCAGCGAGAAAAATCCGCTCCTTGATGTGCCGAAGCTGGCCGTGTTGACAGCCGTCAACATCGCCAGTGAGTATCTCAAACTGAAAGAACAATATCAACGGCTGGCGGAACAGCTGAAACAGGAAAAGGACGGGAAACAGGATGATTGATGTCGTGCTGCTGTTTGTCCTGTTGATGGGGGCGATGATCGGGCTGAAGCGCGGCTTTATCCTTCAATTCATTCATATGGCCGGGTTTCTGATCGCCTTTTTCGTCGCCTATCGCTATTATGAACGGTTTGTGCCGACATTGCGCCTTTGGATTCCGTATCCGACGTTCGGAGACCCGGAGACGATGAAGCTGCTGTTTCAGAGCACGCATTTGGACGATGCCTATTATCGGGCGATTTCCTTTGCACTTTTGTTTTTTGCTGTGAAAATCGTCCTGCAAATCATCGGCTCGATGCTTGATTTCGTCGCCCAGTTGCCGCTCTTGCGAAGCGTCAACCGTCTGGCGGGGGCGGCGCTCGGGTTTGCGGAAGTGTATTTGCTCGTCTTTTTGCTGTTGTATATCGGGGCGCTCGTGCCGATTGACAGCGTGCAGGAGCAGCTGCAGCATTCGCTCATGGCGACCGTGATTGTGAAACATACGCCGGTGTTGTCGGACATGCTTAATCATTGGTGGATTCATGGCCGCGTCTGACCGGGCGCGGCCGCGGTTTTGCGGGAAAGGGAGGAAATGGGGATGAGCGTCCATAAAAAAGAGGTCATCCGCCTGCTTGAAACGATCGCACTGTATATGGAGATCAAAGGAGAAAATCCATTTAAGGTCAACGCCTTCCGCAAAGCGGCGAACGCCTTGGAAACGGATGAGCGGAGCCTCGCGGAAATCGGCGACTTCACCGCCATTCCCGGCATCGGCAAAAGCACGGCGGCGATCATCACCGAGTTTGTCGAAACCGGTTCATCATCGGTGCTCGAGGAATTAAAGCGCGATATTCCGGAAACGCTTCTTTCCTTGCTTAAGATCCCGGGGCTTGGCGGCAAAAAAATCGCCAAGCTGCATCAAGAGCTCGGTATTGTCGATATGGATGGATTGAAAGAAGCGTGTCTGGCGGGAAAAGTGCGGAAGCTTCCCGGTTTTGGCGCGAAAACGGAAGAAAAGCTGCTTGCGGCCATTGAAAAGGCAGGCAAACGCCCTGAGCGGCTGCCGCTCGCTCGGGTGCTCGCCGCCGCGGCGGATGTGGAACGCCAGCTTGCTTGTCTTGACGGCGTGATTCGCTTCTCGCGGGCCGGCAGTTTGCGGCGCGTAAACGAAACGGTGAAAGATTTGGATTATGTCATCGCCACCGACCGTCCGGCTGCGGTGCGCGACGGGCTTCTTCGTTTTGAGCGTGTCCGTGAGGTCATCGCTGCTGGGGAGACAAAAGTGTCGCTTCTGCTTCGCTATGACGACGATGTGGCCGTCGACTTCCGGCTGGTCAGCGGGGCGCAGTTTGCGACCGCGCTCCATCATTTCACCGGATCGAAGGAGCATAACGTGCGCATGCGCCAGCTCGCCAAAGAGCGCGGGGAGAAAATCAGCGAATACGGCGTGGAAGACGAAGCGACCGGCAAGGTGAAAACGTTCCCGGATGAAGCGGCGTTTTACGCCCATTTCGGGCTGCCGCACATTCCCCCGGAGCTGCGTGAAGACGGCACGGAAATCGAGCGCTATTCGGACCGATATCCGCTTGTCCGCCTTGAAGACATTCAAGGCGATTTGCATATGCATTCGGCATGGAGCGACGGGGCGTGTTCGCTTGAGGAGCTCGTTGAGGCGTGCCGCCGCCGCGGCTATCGGTATATGGCCATCACCGACCATTCGCAATTTTTGAAAGTCGCCAACGGTTTGACGCCGGATCGATTGCGGCGCCAGCGCGAGGAAATCGAACGGCTGAACGCGCGCTATTCGGATTTTACCATCCTCGCCGGCATTGAGATGGATATTTTGCCGGACGGGACGCTCGATTACGATGATGACGTGCTCAAGGAGCTGGATTTTGTCATCGCCGCCATTCACTCTGCGTTCAAACAGCCGCGCGAGGCGATCATGAAGCGGCTCGAGGCGGCGCTTCGCAATCCGTACGTCGATGTCATCGCCCATCCGACCGGAAGGCTCATCGGCCAGCGCGGCGGTTATGACGTCGATCTCGAGCGGCTCATGAAACTCGCGGCCGAGACGAACACGGTGCTTGAGTTAAACGCCAACCCGAGCCGTCTCGATTTGTCGGCAGCTTACGTGAAAAAAGCCGAGGAAGCGGGGGCGTATATTGCCATTAACACGGACGCCCACCATTTGGACATGCTTGATGATATGGCTATTGGCGTGGCGACGGCAAGGAAAGGCTGGATCAAGAACGAAACGGTCATCAACACATGGCCGCTTGACAAGCTGCGGCAGTTTTTGCGCGACAAACGAACGAAATGAATGAGCTGGGGGTCAGATACGTGCAACGAAAAGTGCTTCACACCTTGGAGTTCGATAAAGTGAAAGAGCAGTTGGCTGAGCATGCGTCCTCGCCGCTCGGTTTGGAAAAAATCGAGGCGCTCATGCCGTCATCCGATTTGGAGGAGGTGGCCGCTTGGCTTGAGGAAACGGATGAAGCGGCCGCTGTTTTGCGACTTGCTGGCTATGCGCCGCTTGACGGAGTTGTCAACATTCGCCCTCATTTGAAACGGGCGGCGATCGGCGGCGTGCTCAGTCCGCAAGAACTCGTGGAAACGGCATCCACCTTGACCGCAAGCCGGCAGATGAAACGGCTGATTATGGATCTGCATGAAGAGCAGGGGGGATTGGATCGTCTGTCCATTTATGCCGATGAGCTCGTGGAGGTGCCGGCGCTTGAGCATGACATTCGCCGTTCGATCGACGACCATGGCGAGGTATTGGATGCCGCAAGCGACCGCCTCCGTTCGCTCCGCGGGCAAATTCGGTCAGTGGAAGCGCGCATCCGCGAGAAGCTTGAGAGCATCATTCGCTCGCCGTCGGCGCAAAAGCGGCTGTCGGACGCCATCATTACGATCCGCAACGACCGCTATGTCATTCCGGTGAAACAAGAGTATCGCAGTGCCTATGGCGGCATCGTCCACGACCAGTCGGCGTCCGGGGCGACGCTGTTTATCGAGCCGCAGGCGGTCGTCGAGTTGAACAACGCACTCCGCGAAGCGCGGGCGAAAGAAAAGCAAGAAATCGAACGCATTTTGCGCGAACTGTCGGCAAAAGTCGCTGATCAGGCTGAACCGCTTGCGCGGGCGGTTGAGTCGCTTGCGGCGCTCGATTTTGCGTTTGCCAAGGCGAAATACGCCCGCCGGCTGCAAGCCGCGAAGCCAGCGGTCAATAACCGCGGCTATCTTCGCTTTGTGCAGGCCCGCCATCCGCTGCTTGATCAAGAAAAGGCGGTGCCGAATGACATTGAACTCGGCGGCGATTATACGACGATCGTCATAACAGGCCCAAACACCGGCGGGAAAACGGTGACGTTGAAAACGGTCGGCTTGTTGACATTAATGGCGCAAGCGGGGCTGTTTATCCCGGCGGCCGACGGATCGGAAGCGGCGGTGTTCCGCGCAGTGTACGCGGATATCGGCGACGAGCAGTCGATCGAACAAAGCTTGAGCACGTTCTCGTCCCATATGGTCAATATTGTCGACATTTTGCGCCATGTCGATGGCCAAAGCCTTGTGCTGTTTGATGAGCTCGGAGCGGGCACCGACCCGCAGGAAGGGGCGGCGCTTGCCATCGCCATCTTGGATGAAGTGCACGGGCGCGGGGCGCGGACGGTGGCGACGACGCATTATCCCGAATTGAAAGCGTACGGCTACAACCGCCCCGGGGTGGTGAACGCGAGCGTTGAATTTGACACCGAAACGCTCCGTCCGACGTATAAACTATTGATCGGCATTCCCGGCCGCAGCAACGCCTTTGACATCTCACGCCGCTTGGGGTTGGATGAGCGGATTATCGAGCGGGCGAAAGCGCAAGTGAGCGCGGAAAGCCATAACGTGGAAAACATGATCGCGTCGCTCGAACGAAGCAAAAAGCAAGCCGAGGAAGACGAAGCGCGGGCGCGCGCGGCGCTGGAGGAAGCGGAGCGGCTGCGCGCCGAGTGGGAGCAAAAGCTCGAAGCGCTCGAAGAGGAAAAAGAAGAGCGGCTGGCTGAAGCGGCGAAGCAGGCAACGGACATCATCCGCGCCGCCGAGCGCGAAGCCGAGCGGGTGATCCATGAACTGCGCCGCCTGCAAAAAGAAAAGCAGGCGGAAGTGAAAGAGCATGAGCTCGCCGAGGCAAAACAGCGGCTCGCCGCCGCCGTGCCGAAAGTCGAGAAACGGAAAAGAGCAAAAAAACAGGCGCCGCGCCATGTATTCCAGCCGGGTGATGAAGTGAAGGTGACGAGCCTCAACCAAAAAGGCTACTTGATCGAAAAAGTGTCGGACGATGAATGGCAAGTGCAGCTCGGCATTTTGAAAATGAAAATTCACGAGCGTGACTTAGAATACATCGGCAGCGCGCCGGTGAACGACGTGACGCCGATTGCGACCGTGAAAGGCAAGGACGCCCATGTGAGCCTTGAGCTTGATTTGCGCGGCGAACGGTACGAAGACGCGCTCCTTCGGCTTGAGAAATACTTGGATGACGCCGTGCTCGCCGGATATGCGCGCGTCTCCATCATCCACGGCAAAGGGACAGGCGCGCTCCGCCAAGGGGTGCAGCAGTTTTTAAAGCGGCACCGGGCGGTCAAAAGCTTCCGATTTGGTGAGGCGAATGAAGGCGGGACCGGGGTGACGGTCGTGGAACTGAAATGATGGGGGCGAGAATGATGGCGCCGTTTTGGGAGCACGAAATGGTGAGAACCGCTGCCAATTTCAGCGTCGCCGTGCTGTGCATCGTGGTGTTTTTGGCCGTGTTTGAACTCGTCACGAAGTATAAAAACTGGGAAGAAATTCAAAAAGGCAATATGGCGGTGGCGATGGCAACCGGCGGAAAGATTTTTGGCATTGCCAATATTTTTCGTTACGCGCTCGCCCACCATGAGTCGCTGTTGTCGATGGTCGGCTGGGGGCTGTACGGGTTTTTGCTTCTGCTCGCAGCGTATTTTATTTATGAATTTTTGACGCCGAAGTTTAACATCGATGATGAAATCGCCAACGACAACCGGGCGGTCGGCTTTATCTCGATGGTCATTTCCGTCGGTTTGTCGTTTGTCATCGGCGAAGGGATTCAGTAAAGGGGAACAACGAATGAACGCAGTAGTCAAATGGTTGTTGATCGCCGTCGGGCTGCTTTTGATCGCCGGCATCGCGTATATGGCGGTGCGCAACCGGTCGGTCGATGTGCTGGCGAAAATCTTGTTTGTCATTTGCGCGTGCTTTTTCTTCATTGGTTTGGTGTACTGGTTTTGGTGACGTCTCGCTCAGGCGAGGCGTTTTTTTTGATGAAAAATTACAAAAAGTGAAATAAAATAGAAACAAGGAGGGATGCATATGGAAAAACCGTGGCTCGCTCATTATCCGCCGTCCATTCCTGCTACGCTCGACTATCCAAAGAAAACGCTTTCTGACTATTTGCGGGAGACGGCGGAACAATTCGGAAGCCATGAGGCGATTGACTTTTTGGGCAAAACGATGACGTTTCGAGAGCTGTACGAGCAGGCTTTGACGTTCGCGCATTATTTGCGGACGATCGGATTGAAAAAAGGGGATCGGGTGGCGGTGATGCTGCCGAACTGCCCGCAGGCGGTCATCAGCTACTACGGGACGCTCCTAGCCGGCGGCATCGTCGTGCAGACGAATCCGCTTTACACCGAGTATGAGCTTGAATACCAGCTGAACGACAGCGGCGCCTCGGTGCTCGTGACGATGGATCTTCTGTATCCAAAGGCGGAAAAGGTGAAAGGGAGGACGCCGGTCAAACATTGGATTGTCACGAGAATGCAAGATTATTTGCCCACGGTGAAGAAATGGCTGTATCCGCTTGTGCAGCGGAAGCAAAACATGCCCATCGTCCGCATCGCGGAAAGCGAAACCGTTCATATGTTCCGCACGATCATGAGCCGCAAGGAAACCGCTCCGATCGGGGTGGACATCGATCCGGTGGAAGATGTGGCGCTGCTGCAATATACAGGCGGCACGACGGGACATCCGAAAGCGGCCATGTTGACGCATCGCAACTTGATCGCCAATACGCTCATGTGTGCCCATTGGGTGTATAAATGCGAAAAAGGAAAAGAAACGGTGCTCGGTGTGCTTCCGTTTTTCCACGTGTACGGCATGACGACGGTGATGAATTTGTCCGTGATGATGGCGAGCAAAATGGTGCTGCTCCCGCGCTTTGATGTCAAGCAAACATTAAAAGCAATCGAGCGCACCCGGCCGACGATGTTCCCAGGCGCGCCGACGATGTACATCGCTTTGTTGAATCATCCGGATTTTCCAAAGTATGATTTATCATCAATCAACGTCTGCATCAGCGGATCCGCTCCGCTGCCGGTTGAGGTGCAGGAGCAGTTTGAACGGGTGACGGGCGGAAAATTGATTGAAGGCTATGGGTTAACCGAGGCGTCCCCTGTCACCCACAGCAACTTCCTTTGGGACGGGGAGCGGGTGAAAGGAAGCATCGGCGTTCCGTGGCCGGATACGGACGCGAAAATCATTTCCTTGGAAACGGGTGAGGAAGCAAAGCCGGGAGAGTGTGGAGAACTCGTCGTGCGCGGGCCGCAAGTGATGAAAGGCTACTGGAATCGTCCGGAAGAGACCGAGCAAGTGCTGCGCGACGGATGGCTGTATACAGGTGACATTGGATATATGGATGAGCGGGGGTATTTTTATATCGTCGACCGCAAGAAAGATGTCATTATCGCCGGCGGTTACAACATTTACCCGCGCGAAGTCGAAGAAGCGCTGTATGAGCACCCGAAAGTGCAGGAAGCGGCCGTGATCGGCGTTCCGGATCCGTACCGCGGCGAGACGGTGAAAGCGTTCGTCGTGTTAAAGCCGGGGGAGATGTGCAGCGAACAGGAGCTTGACGCGTTTATGCGCCAGCGCCTGGCTGCTTACAAAGTGCCGCGCATCTACGAGTTCCGCAGCGAATTGCCGAAGACGGCGATCGGCAAAATTTTGCGCCGCGTGTTGGTGGAAGAGGAGAAAAAGAAGCTTGACAAATCGGCAGAATTGCCCGTAAAATGAAAATATGAATGATGGTTCATTCATTTGGCGGATGGAAAGTGAGAAAAGGAGAATCTATATTGCGGAGGGAAAAGCCGAAATTTAAACAAATCATTGACGCTGCCGTCGTCGTCATCGCCGAGCACGGCTACCATCAAGCACAGGTGTCGAAAATCGCCAAGCAGGCCGGTGTCGCCGACGGCACGATCTACCTTTATTTTAAAAACAAAGAGGATATTTTAATTTCGCTTTTTCAGGAAAAGATGGGGGCGTTCATCGAGAAAATTGAACAAGAGACAGAAGGAATTTCAAGCCCCTTAGAGAAATTGTATGTATTGGTGAAAACTCATTTTTCCGCCCTCGCCGCTGATCCGCATATGGCGGTCGTGACGCAGCTTGAGCTGCGCCAGTCGAACAAAGAGCTGCGCCATCGCATCAATGAGGTGCTGAAAGGATATTTGCGGCTCATCGACCGCATCATCATGGAGGGGATGGAAAAAGGGGAGTTTCGCCAAGATTTAGACGTCCGGCTCACTCGGCAAATGATCTTTGGCACCCTGGATGAAACGGTGACGACGTGGGTGATGAACGAGCAAAAGTATGACTTGGCCGCCCTCGCCGATCCGGTGTACGAACTGCTCGTCAAAGGGTGCGCCGCCGGACGTTAGGAAAGGCAGAAAGGGGAGAGGCTTCATGGACTTTTTTCGTTTGGCGAAAGAGGAGTTCGTCGCCGTCGTGACGTTTTCGCGGCCGCCGGCGAACGCCCTTTCATCAGCGGTTTTGAAAGAGCTTTCAACTGTGTTGGACGAGCTCGAGACCGACCCGGACGTGCGCGTCGTGTTGCTTCATGGCGAGGGGCGGTTTTTCTCAGCCGGCGCCGATATTAAAGAATTCACGTCCATCGCTTCCGTCGAGGAGGCATCCGGCTTGTCGCGCAACGGCCAGCTCGTGATGGAGCGGATCGAACGCTTTTCCAAACCAGTCATTGCGGCCATTCACGGCGCGGCGCTTGGCGGTGGATTGGAGTTGGCCATGAGCTGCCATATCCGCATCGTGGCGGAAAACGCCAAACTCGGCCTTCCGGAGCTGCAGCTTGGCATCATCCCTGGATTTGCTGGCACGCAGCGGCTTGTGCGCTACGTCGGCTTTGGTAAGGCAGCCGAAATGATGTGGACGAGCGAGCCGATTACCGGCGCAGAGGCTGTGCAATGGGGGCTTGCCAACAAGGCGGTGCCGGAAGAACGGCTTCTTGACGAGGCCAAAGCGCTGGCGAAAAAGATCGCCGCCAAAAGTCCGCTTTCCGTTCGGGCGGTTATTGAGTTGCTTAACGCCGCCAAGGAAAAAACGTTCGTTGAGGCCGTGCGCGAGGAAGCGGAATGGTTTGGCCGCGTGTTTGGATCCGAGGATGCAAAAGAAGGCGTGCAGGCGTTTTTGGAAAAACGGCCGCCCGTCTTTAAAGGGAAATAATCTTTGTCAATATCTAAATGTTGGAACATGAAACAATGTTCAATCAAACCGAGGAGGGAACGACATGAACATTTTTGTGTTGATGAAACGCACGTTTGACACGGAAGAAAAAATCTCCATCGTCAACGGCAAGATTAACGAGGAAGGGGCAGAATTCATCATCAATCCGTACGACGAATACGCCATTGAAGAAGCGATTCAAGTGCGCGACAAACACGGCGGCGAAGTGACGGTCGTCACCGTCGGCAGCGAAGAGGCGGAAAAAGAACTCCGCACAGCGCTCGCCATGGGTTGCGACAAAGCGGTGCTCATCAACATTGACGATGATGTCGAAGAACAAGACCAATATACGACAGCGAAAGTGCTCGCTGAATACTTAAAAGACAAAAACCCGGACTTGATTTTAGCCGGCAACGTCGCCATTGACGGCGGTTCCGGGCAAGTCGGCCCGCGTGTGGCGGAATTGCTCGGCATTCCATATGTAACGACGATCACAAAGCTCGACATTGCCGACGGCGGCAAAGTGACCGTCGTGCGCGATGTCGAAGGGGATGAGGAAATCATCGAAACGTCGCTGCCGCTCCTTGTCACCGCTCAACAAGGCTTGAACGAACCGCGCTATCCGTCGCTGCCGGGGATCATGAAAGCGAAAAAGAAACCGCTTGAAGAGCTAGAGCTTGACGATTTGGACCTCGACGAAGACGATGTTGAAGCGAAGACGAAAACGATTGAAGTGTTCTTGCCGCCGAAGCGGGAAGCAGGGAAAATTTTGCAAGGCGACATCGCCGATCAAGTGAAAGAGCTCGTCCAGCTGCTCCGCTCCGAAGCGAAAGTGGTATAAGCGGAAACCGCTGTCGGCGTTCGGATGAAGCACAACGGGGAATCAAAGGATAGGGGGACTGAAACATGGCACGTAAAGTATTGACCTTAGCAGAAGTGCGGGACGGATCGCTGCGGAACGTTTCGTTTGAGGCTATTGCGGCCGCCAAAACGATCGCCGAAGGCGGGGAAGTCGTCTCGGTGCTCGTCGGCGACCAAGTGCAGGCGCATGCGAACGAACTCATTTACCGCGGTGCGGACCGCGTCGTCGTCATCGAACATCCGAATTTGAAATTTTATACATCAGATGGCTATTCGCAAGCGTTAAAAGCCGTGATTGACAAAGAGCAGCCGGAAGGCATCGTCTTCGGCCATACGGCGCTTGGCAAAGACTTGTCGCCGAAATTGGCCATCAAGCTCGACGCCGGCCTTGTGTCCGACGTCATCGCCGTCGAAGAGGCGGGCGGCAACATCGTTTTCACGCGTCCGATCTACTCCGGAAAAGCGTTTGAAAAGAAAATCGTCACCGATGGCATCATCTTCGCGACCGTGCGTCCGAACAACATCGCGCCGCTTGAGCGCGACGAGTCGCGCTCAGGCAGCGTGGAAGCGCTCGCCGTCGAGATCAAAGACTTGCGCGCGATTGTCAAAGAGGTCGTCCGCAAAACGGCGGAAGGCGTCGACTTGACGGAGGCGAAAGTGATCGTCGCCGGCGGCCGCGGCGTCAAAAGCGCCGAAGGCTTTAAGCCGCTCCAAGAGCTCGCCGAAGTGTTGGGCGGTGCGGTCGGCGCTTCGCGCGGGGCGTGCGATGCCGGCTATTGCGACTACTCGCTGCAAATCGGGCAAACGGGAAAAGTCGTCACGCCGGACCTTTACATCGCTTGCGGCATCTCAGGCGCCATCCAGCATTTAGCGGGGATGTCCAACTCGAAAGTCATCGTCGCCATTAACAAAGACCCGGAAGCCAACATCTTTAAAGTCGCGGACTACGGCATTGTCGGCGATTTGTTCGAAGTCGTTCCGCTCCTCACCGAAGAGTTCAAAAAACTGAAAGTGCATTCGTAATGAACAACACGGGCGGCTGCAGCCGCCCGTTTTTTGACGGATAAATTCCGCGGCAAAAGCGAATAGTAGAAACGAAGCAAAACATTCGCGCCGACATGCATTCCATGGTATACTTTGCTTGCAGCATTCAAGAAGATGGGAGGGAATCCATATGGCGATTGTCAACGCCACTGACCAAACGTTCGCCGCAGAGACGAAAGACGGCCTCACGCTCGTTGACTTTTGGGCGCCATGGTGCGGACCGTGCCGCATGATCGCTCCGGTGCTGGAAGAGCTTGACCGCGAAATGGGCGACAAAGTGAAAATCGTCAAAGTGAATGTCGATGAAAACCAAGAAACAGCGTCGAAGTTCGGCGTCATGAGCATCCCGACGCTGCTCGTGTTCAAAAACGGCGAACTTGTCGATAAAGCGATCGGCTATCAGCCGAAAGAGGCGCTTGTGCAGCTGGTTGGCAAACATGTGTCATAACGGAGAAAGAAGGAAATCCAGAGGGGAAGAAGCCTCTGGATTTTTTTTATTTAAGGTGTGATCAGCCAGGAAGAGAGGATTTTCAGCAAGAGGGGAGTCCTCTCTTTTTCATCATGTGTTGACATTGAAATTCATTTTCTATTATAATCTTATTGTATTGATATTGATTATCATTTTTTGGATGTGTGAACGGGGGGATACATAATGTCATTGAAATGGAAGTGGCTCGCCGTGTTCGCCGCCGCGGCGTTGGCGCTTGGCGCGTGCGGCCAGAGCAAACAGACGGCGGGGACAGAAAAAGAAAGCAGCAACCAAACGGCTGTGGAAAAACAAGAAAAGCCGAAAGAGGAAGAGAAGGCGGAGAACGAGAAGGAAGAAGCGGAAGTCGATTATGCGGGAGCGTTCAGCGAAGCGCTCGCGGAGCTTGAGAAGGCGAAGCAAGGCGGGGCGGTCGACTTCGGCAAAGTGGAGAGCATCTACAAAGAAAAGCTGCAGCCGCTTGTACAAAAACGTGACGCGGAATTTGAAGATACGCTTGACCAACATATTACCAACGCACTGGCCGCCGGCAAAGACGGGTCGCTTGAGCCGTTGGTTGTCAAGCAAATTTTTGACAAGCTGATGCAAAAAGTGTTTTACACGACGATCAAGCATGAGTTTACCGAAGCAGAAGAACATTGGGCCAATAAGGAAGAAGTAAAGGAAGAGCTTGAGGAAGCCAAAACCTTTTACGCGATTTTGCAGTCGACCGTGGAAAAGCGCGATGCGGCTTACGGAACGAAGTTGGTTGACGCGATCAACGGGGCGTTTGCCCAAATGGAGCAAGCGGTCCAAAACGATGATGCGCTCTCATTTGCCCTCGGCAAGCAAGTCGTGGACAAAACATTGATGAAAACATTCTATTTAGCGAGCGGAGCGCTGCCGCACGGCTATGCGGCGAAGGCGGCGGCTGCGGCCAAGGAAAACGCCGAAGAAGCCAAAGTGGAGCAGGCGGAAGGCTGGGCGTTTTATCAGTCCGTCTATCCGTATATGAAACGGCATGCCGCGGAGGAGGCGGACTACATTTTGAAACAGTTTGACCTGCAAACCGATGTCAAAACGCTCGATCCGAAAGCGGTGAACCATGCGTTCGTGCGCGGATGGGCGAAAGTGGCGCTTCACGAATATGAAGAAAGCAAAGAAAATTGGGGGCAAGACAAGTCGGTGATCACCGCCTTAGAAGGCGCGCTCTTTATTAACATGATCGAACAGGATATCAAAACGCTGCTTGGCGACAAAGCATACACCGACTTGAACGAACAGGCGACACGCTACCTAGAGGCGGCAAAGGCAAAAAACAAAGCTGAGGGTGACAAATGGCTGCCGCAAATTGAAGCCGCCCTGCAACAAGTGATTGAAAAAGCGAAATAACCTAGCAAACAAGGGGATGACCCAAAAGGGTAATTTTCCTTAACAAAGCACAACATATTGTTTCTTAATGATTGTTTTATACCTATATACGTAATAAGAAAGGGTGTCCCGATCCTTTTGGGACACCCTCTTGTATGACGAAGGAGGCAGCAGATTTGATGTCGGCAGAGTGCTCGATGGTGGATGTCAGGCAGCTTGTGTGTCTTCAGGGCAGCCGTCTGTCCGGAAACGTTTGGTTTTTTTCATGGCGCCGCGACTTTTCCGAGCGGCTGTGGTAAGATGCTGATGGATAGTCCATTTTGTAATGGGGTGAAACCGTTGAAAATCGTTGTTACTGGAGGAGCCGGATTTATTGGCAGTCATTTGGCCGCTCGTCTGCATGAACAAGGTCATGAAGTGGCAGCGATCGATTGTTTTCATCCGTACTATCCTGTTGAGCGGAAGGAGCGGCAGTTTCACGCGCTCACCGGCGGCCGGGTGCCGCTTGCCCGCTTCGACTTGCTTGATGGGGAAGCGACGAAGCGTTGGTTCAGCCAGTTTCGCCCCGATGTCGTCTACCATTTGGCGGCGCTGCCGGGCGTGCCGTATTCCCTCGAGGAGCCGCTCGCGTATATCGATTATGACATCAAAGCGACGGTCAATGTGTTGGCGGCGGCGGGGGAAGCGGGGGTGGCGCATGTGCTGTTTGCCTCATCGTCATCGGTGTACGGCGACCGCGGCAACGTCCCGCTCCGGGAAGAGATGGCTGACGGCCGCGTCGTTTCGCCGTATGCGGCGGCGAAATACGGAGCGGAGTCGTTTTGTCATGCTTATGCTCATTTATATGGTTATCAAATGACGATTTTTCGCTATTTCACCGTTTACGGGCCGTGGGGTCGTCCGGATATGGCGATCGGCACGTTTTTGCGCCGATTGCTGGCGGGCGAGGAGATTGTCGTATATGGCAAAGGAACGGCGCGTGATTATACGTACATCGATGATATTGTGGAGGGCATGATCGCAGCACTTCACCGCAGCGGTGGGCGAAGCGAAGTGTTCAACTTGGGCGCCGGGGCGCCCGTCACCATGGAGCAGCTGCTCGCTGAGTTGCGGAAGCACTTTCCCGATCTGAAAATCGTGCACGCGCCGGAGCGGAAAGGCGATGTGAAAGCGACATGGGCGGACATCACGAAGGCGGAGCGGGCGTTTGGTTACAAGCCGAAGGTGGCGTTTGCCGAAGGGCTCGCCCGCACGGTGGCGTGGGCGCGCGAATATGAGCGGTAAACCGGCGGCTAAAGCGGCGTTGCAAGCAGCTGGGCTCGCGCTTCTTTTCTTTTCCGCTTGGTTGACATACCGCTACTTTGACGGCCGGCAGATGCTCCATCATCTATCCAGGCTAGTCAGCCGCCCGATCGAGATGGCTGCCGCTGCTTTCGTATATGGCTTGTCGTTTTGGCTGCGGGCGTGGGCGTGGAAGCGATATGTCGGAAAGCCAATCGCCTTCTCTGTTTATTGGCGTGCCGTGCTGCTTAGTTTGTTTGTTAACCATCTAGCCCCAGTGAAAATCGGTGATGCTGTGCGTATGGCTTTGCTTGCCCGCCAGCCCGGTGTTTCAGCCAGCGAGGCCATTGAATCGGTGGCGGTGATGCGGCTCCTTGATATGGCGGTGCTTGGTGGATTGACTGTCATTGGGATGTATGCGTATATGCATTACATTCCCCGCATTTCTCTCTTGGCAGCGGCCGTTGCGGCCGGGTTCATGCTGACCGTGATCGTGTTTCGCCGTCCGCTCCGCCTCGAACGGTTATGGCGCCGGTGGCGGACGGTGTTGCAGGGCCGCCGCGGTGTGGAGATCGCTGCGGCTGTGGCGGCGAGCTGGTTGTGTGAAGCGGCCGTCATTGGCGTGATCGCGAAAGCAGTCGGCATCCCGCTTTCCTTTGGACAGGCGGTGTGGGCAAACAGCGCGACCGTTTCCGGACAAATTGCCCAAATCGCTCCCGGTGGACTCGGAACGTATGAGGCGGTGATGGGGTTTGCCTTAACTACGGTTGGTGCACCGTGGGATGTGGCGTATATGGCCGCGGTGTTGACACATGCCTTTAAATTTCTGTTTTCTTACGCCGCTGGTGCCGCGGTATTGTGGTTTTGGCGGTCCGACTGGCAGGCGGTGCGGAGCGTATGGAGAAAGGAAAGGGAGAGGCGATGAAAGAAGCATCACGATTCGAAAAAATCGCGGCGCGCTGCTGGAATTTGTTGAACGAAGGGAAACCGTTCACGCCGATTTTTGTCGTGGGAACGATGATGATCTACCATGCCGCTGATTGGATGGGCGGCTCATGGGGGTGGCTGCTCGGTCTGGCGGCGGCGTTGCCGCTGTTTGTCATCTACTATGTCTACGATTATCCATTGTTTTTGCGCAATTATTTATGGATCCCTTATGTCGTGTTTCTCATCGTTTGGTCGTTCGCTGATGCGTCGTTGTTGTTGTTGGCGTCGGGGCTTTACTTTTTCTTTACCGTCTTTTTTTGGGGGACGCTGTATTACCATTTGCGCATCGGCACGTCGTGGTGGAATTTCACCCGCTTTTGGAAGCTGGTGCTGAAAAACAGCGATTCGACGAGCGGCAACGCCCAAGAGCAGCTGCCAAAATGTTTTCTTCTTTTGTCCGTATGGGAATACGCTTCACGGCAGATCGAGCAAGGAACGGCTTTGGCGCCGCTGTGCGGGGCGCTTTGGCTGTTTGCCGCTGGGGTGTGGCTGTTTTCATGGATTTTGCATCGGAATTTGTTCGACTGGCAGCCGGAGATCATTCCGACTTATACGAACAATGTGCCGAGTCCCACCGCGCCGATCAGTGACAAAGTGTATGTCATCGTGATTGATGGCATGCGCAAAGACCGGTTTGAAGCGGCCAACGCCCCGTTTTTAAAGCGGCTGCGCGCGCAAGGGACGGAATTTGCGCAAATGGAAACCGTCTATCCGGCGCGCACGGTCGTTTGCTTCACCTCGATGCTGACGGGGACGTATCCGTTTGAGCACGGCATCCGGTCCAATATGGTATGGAAGCTTGGGGCGAAAGTGGAGACGATTTTCGATTCGCTCCGGAAAATCGGAAAAACCGGCCGCTTGCTTGGCATCGCTCATTTGGTCGATTCGTTCGGCGACGATGTCGAAACGGTGACGGCCGTCATGCCGAACGACCTCGCCGACCGTTATATCATCGAGCGGGCGAAACGCATTGTGGAAGAGCAGCACCCAGACTTGCTTGTCGTGCAATTGATCGCCACCGATCAGACCGGCCATAGCCGCGGTGTGCTGTATGACGAGTATATCGAAAAAATTGAAGAAGCCGACGCGTTGATCGCGGAGTTTGTCGGCTGGCTTGAGGAACGGGGCGAGCTCGAGCGCGCGACATTGATTGTCTGCGCCGACCATGGCCAAGCGGATGGCATCGGCGGCCACGGCCACCTCGATGAAGGGGAGAGGTATGTGCCGTTTTTTCTATACGGCCCGGCGATTGAGGCAGGAAAACGAGTCGATGAGAAAAAAAGCCTCGTTTCGCTGGCGCCGACGATCGCCTATTTGCTCGGCGCGCCGTATCCGAGCCATAGCCGTGGTCCGGTTTTGATCGAGGCGATGAGAAAGGAGGAGAGCGATGAAGAAGCAGCGCGTCATCGTCTTTTTGCCGGCGCACAATGAAGAAGAAGCGATTGGAGATGTCATCCGCCGCATTCCGCGTCATTTCCATCCCGATGTAGAGGTCAGCGTCTTGGTCATTGATGACGGGTCAACCGACCGGACCGCTGAAGCGGCGAAAGAAGCGGGAGCGGACTACATTTGCCGCTGGCCGGAAAACCGCGGCCTCGGTGCGGCGGTGCGGCGAGGGCTTGAAGAGTGTGTCCGTCTTGGCGCGGATATCGGCGTGATGATCGATGCTGACAACGAATATCCGCCGGAACAAATTCCTGACCTTTTGGCGCCGATTTTCACCGGTGAAGCGGACTATACGATCGGCTCGCGCTTCCTTGGCACGATTCGCGGCATGAAATGGCATCGCCGCCTTGGGAATTATTTGTTCACTTGGCTGCAGTCGTTGCTGCTCGGACAGCGGCTGTATGACGGACAGTCGGGGATGCGCGCGTTTTCCCGCCAAGCGATGGAAGAGGCGGAAATCATTCATGATTACAATTACGCCCAAGTGCTGACGCTCAATTTAGTGCGCAAAGGGTTTCGCTTGAAAGAAGTGCCGATCCGCTATCAAGTGCGGACGACCGGCCGCTCGTTCATCAAGTTCACCGCCTATATAACCGCGGTCATTCCAGCCATCTGGAAGGAAATGCGCCGCCCGGTCAAAAAAGCTGTCATTGACCCCAAAGCGCATGTGCTTTCTTTGGAGCGGGAGCGCCATTGTTCGTGAGGGGCGGCCGCATCTGGCCGCCGGCCGTTTTTTTCTATATTGACAACGATGATGATAATGATTATCATTGATCTTGATAGGAGGGGCAGAAACGTGAAAACATCCCGTTTCTTTTTTTACATAGCAGTGATCATTATTCTCAATCTCATTCCGCTGAAAGCGTTCGCCTATTCGTATGGAGACCCGAACAAAGAGGCGGTTGCTGAGGCGTATAAAGAGATGAAAGAAAAGTTGAACGAGCAGCCGCCGAACTTTGCCGCAGCGAAGGAAATTTTCGAAACCGTAAAAGAAGAAATCGACATGCATATGGGACCTGAGCCGTCCAAGGCCGTGCTTGCAGCCATCGAAGCGAAGGACCGCCAGGCGGTGATCAAAGACATGGAAAACATTTTAGTGCTCAATATCGCCCGACGTTTGGACAATATTGAGGCGAACTTTGATCAGTACGACACGAGCAAGCGGCTGTTGGCGAAGGCGTTTGCGACGTATGAGGCGCTGTCGCCAATCATCCAAGGGAAAGACCCTGCGCTTGACAAACAGCTGCGCACCGAGTTTGACAAGGCGCTTCAGTCGCTTGGCAATCCGGGGCTGTTCGGCGTCGGGGAGAAAAAATCGGACATCAATGCGTTTAAACAAAGCAAAGAGACGATTTTAACGGCGCTGCAGAAGCAATTCGGTTTGAAAAGCTTAGAAGTTGGCCATTTTTCGGAAAGCGCCACGGAAAAACCGGATGAAGTGAGAAAAAAGGAATGGACCGACTTGTCAGAATTGAAAAACTGGATTCCTCTCATTGTGATCGTTGCGATCATCATTGGCGCTGTCTTGATTTATGTACGGCGTCGGAAACGGACTTAGTCTACTTGTGAAGGGGGAGGCGGGGGCATGGAAGTTCAAGCGCTGCTCATTACGTTTCGCGAAGCGCTCGAGGCATTGCTTATTATCGGGATTATTACGTCGTATTTGAAACGGGTGAACCATCGCGAGTATACGAAATACGTATGGCTTGGCGCCGCCTTGGCGGTGGCCGCCAGCGTCGGTGTCGCTATTTTGTTTCAAGTCGTGTTGACCGGCTTCGCTGCGATGGCAAGTGAAATCTACTTAAAAATCGGCATCATGATCGTCTCCGCGTTGCTTTTGACGCAAATGGTGTTTTGGATGGCCGAGCATAGCCAGGACATAAAAAAAAGCGTCGAAGGGAAAATGGATCAGTTCATCACAGCCGGCAATGTCGCCGGCATGGTCATCCACTCGTTTTTAGTCGTGTTGCGCGAAGGGGTGGAAACCGTCTTTTTCTTCGCCGCCATCACACACGGCAACATCGGCGCGGCGCTGCAAGGCTGGGGAGCCGCGACAGGCATGGCCATCGCCGCCTTGGTCAGCTACTTCTTCTTTAAGGGAACGATGCGCATCCCGCTCAAGACATTCTTTAAGGTGACCGGCGCTTTTATCGTCCTCATTGCTGCCGGGTTGCTCGTGCAAGCGATTTCGATGATGCAGGACATTGGCCTCATTGGCAGCGTCATGCCGCATGTATATGATTTGACATGGCTGCTTCCGGAACACCCGATCGATTATGAGCATTATTTGCGCGACCACGGTGTGGCCCCCATCTTCTCCGGTGAAGTCGGCGTCTTTTTAAAAGCGCTGTTCGGCTACTCGTCGATGCCGTCGCTTGAGGAAATGATCGCCTATATCGGTTATTTTGTCGTGATTTACTTGCTCGTGACGAGCCGCCAAGGCCAAAAGAACAGCAAAGAGCACCCGTCGGCAGCGGCGCTTAAGGAAAAGACGAAAGGCATTCTGTAAAGGTACAAGGCGCTGCGCCTTGTATTTTTTCTTTGGAGGGAATCTCGTGAAACGACTGCTGCACGACCGGCTTTGGCTTTGTTTCAGCATCGGGCTGGCCGCCGTTTTGGCCGGCGCCGCGTTGTATTGGGCAAGCCCGTATGCGGCCACATGGGATGAAGTCGATTTTGCGCTGGCGCTTGAGCGCTACGACTTGTTAGGCATGCAGCCGCATTTTCCCGGCTATCCGTATTTCATTTTAGGCGGCATGGCCGTTCACACGGCCATCGCCAATCCGGCTAAGGCGCTTTCCGTGTTGAATGTTCTCGTTCTCTTGTCCGCCGTTTTTCCGCTCGTTTGGCTGCTGCGCCGGAACGTTTCGCTCCCGGCGGCGCTGCTCGCCGCTTTGGCCGTGCTCTCTTCAAGCTATGTGCTCCTGGCCGCCGCCCGGCCGATGTCGGACGGCGCGGCGCTTGGCGTGCTTTGGTGGTACATATGGGCGGTGGAATGGGCGCGGCGGCGAATGACATGGCCGGCGCAGCTTTGGCCGTCCGCGTTGTTTAGCATCCTCATGGGCATCCGTTTGTCTTATGCCCCGTTTGCTGCCGCGTTGTTGATCCTTTGGCATGAAGACTGGAAAACGCACCGCCGCCTCGGCCGCGTGGCGGCATCGCTGTTGGCGGCGGCCGCCTTTCAATTTGTTTGGGTGGCGGCGGTCGCGGCGACGGAAGGCGGCCTTTGGCCGTTTTTCAAGCTTGGCTTTGCGTTTGTTGCCGGTCATTTCAGCGAATGGGGCGGAACGGCGGCGGCGAGCCCTCTTCCATTTTGGGAGCGGGTGTGCCGCTTTGTCCTTGACAACTTTCTTTGGACCGGCATGGCCAGCCGAAATGCTTGGCTGCTGGCTGCCTATGCAGTGGTCGGCGCCATCGCCTGGCGCGCGGGGCGGTTGGGGCTTCCGCGCCCGCTTGTCGTTTCCGCGTTGCTGTATGCTTTGTGGGCGCTTTTCGGACAAAACATTGACAAGCCGCGTCATCTCCTTCCGCTCGTTCACATTGCGCTCGTTTTCGTGTGGGGGCGGCTGCTGGCCGCGCCCCGGACATGGCGGTTTGTTCTTGCCGCGGCAGTGGTGATGCTGCAGTCTACAATCGGCATCGGGCTGTTGCGCGAGCAGGCAAAGACGCCGCCGGCAGTGTATCAGCTTGCCGACGATTTGCGTGACAAACGGCAGCCGTTTGTGGTATATACGTGGGAAGAGACGCGCGTCCTAGACTATTTGAACGTGCCCTTTCCACATAAAGACGTGCTCCATTTTTCCTTCTTTTTGCAAGACAAAGAAAACTACCGCCATGCTGCGATATATATGACCAATCACGTTGTCCAAGGGTTCGAGGCTCAAGGGATCGATGTTTCCCGCCATGTGCGCAAAGTGAAAACGTATCGTTCCAGTTTGCTTGCTGATCCGGTGTATGGGACGATTACGCTGTACGAATGGGTTGATGGAGCAGTGAGGTGATGGCCAATGAACGAGCGGCTGAAGGAAAAGCTGTCCGTGCTCCCGGAACAGCCGGGCTGCTATTTAATGAAAGACAAACACGGAACGGTCATTTACGTCGGCAAGGCGAAGTCGTTGAAGGCGCGCGTCCGTTCGTATTTTACCGGGACGCATGATGGCAAAACGCAGCGGCTTGTGGAGGAAATCGCCGATTTCGAATACATCGTCACCTCGTCAAACGCCGAAGCGCTCATTTTGGAGATGAATTTGATCAAAAAGCATGATCCAAAATACAACGTCATGCTCAAGGATGATAAAAGCTACCCGTTTATTAAAATCACCGCGGAACAACATCCGCGCTTGCTCATCACCCGCAAAGTGAAAAAAGACGGCGGCAAATATTTCGGCCCGTATCCGAACGTGCAGGCGGCGAACGAAACGAAAAAGCTGCTCGACCGTTTGTATCCGCTCCGCAAATGTTCGACGATGCCTTCGCGCGCCTGTTTGTATTACCATATGGGCCAATGCCTCGCCCCGTGCGTCAACCCGGTGTCGGACGAACAAAATAAGGCGATGGTTGAACAAATCGTCCGCTTTTTAAACGGCGGCTATGAAGACGTAAAGCGGGAGTTGGCCGAGAAAATGCACGAGGCGGCGGAAGCGCTCGAATTTGAGCGGGCGAAAGAATACCGCGACCAAATCGCGGCGATTGAGATGACGATGGAAAAGCAAAAAATGATGTTCAATGATTTCATCGACCGCGATGTATTCGGCTATGCGTACGACAAAGGCTGGATGTGCGTGCAAGTGTTTTTCCTCCGCCAAGGAAAGCTGATTGAGCGCGACGTGTCGATCTTCCCGCTTTACCAAGACCCGGATGAGGAAATGCTGACGTTTTTGGGCCAGTTTTATGCGAAAGCGCATCATTTGAAGCCGAAAGAAGTCGTCCTCCCGTCCGACATTGACGGGGAGCTTGCCCGTGAATTGCTCGGCGTAGCCGTCGTCCAGCCGAAAAAAGGGAAGAAAAAAGAGCTTGTGGAGCTGGCGAGCCAAAACGCGGCCATTGCTCTGAAAGAAAAATTTTATTTCATCGAGCGGGACGAAGAACGGACGATCAAAGCCATCGAGCGTCTCGGAGAGCGCCTCGGCATTCCAGCGCCGCGCCGCATCGAGGCGTTTGACAACTCGAACATTTACGGGGCCGATCCGGTCTCGGCGCTCGTCGTGTTCCTTGACGGCAAGCCAGCGAAAAAAGAATACCGGAAATATAAGGTAAAAACAGTGGCGGGACCGAACGATTATGAAACGATGCGCGAAGTTGTGCGCCGCCGCTATACGCGCGTGTTGAAAGAAGGATTGCCGCTTCCCGATTTGATCATCATCGACGGCGGTAAAGGCCACTTGTCGGCGGTGCGGGATGTATTGGAAAACGAGCTTGGCCTCGATGTGCCGCTGGCCGGGCTGGCGAAAGACGAAAAACACCGCACATCTGAGCTTTTGGTCGGCGACCCGCCAACGGTCGTGCCGCTTGACCGGCAAAGCCAAGAGTTTTATTTATTGCAGCGCATTCAAGACGAAGTGCACCGGTTTGCGGTCACGTTCCACCGCCAGGCGCGGCAGAAGACGATGTTCCATTCCGTGCTTGATGACATCCCGGGTGTTGGGAAAAAGCGGAAAAAAGCACTCTTGAATTATTTCGGCTCGGTGAAAAAGATGAAAGAGGCGACGGTGGAAGAGCTGCAACAGGCGAACATTCCGCGGGCGGTGGCGGAGAAGATTTATGAGAAGCTGCATGAATAACTGCAAACGGAAACGAAAGGGCGTCCGGCCGAGCCGGGACGCCCTTTCGTTACTCGATGGGCTGCTTCCGGTCCCATTTGACTAAAATGCGCGCCTGGCCGGCTCGCTTGGCCGGCAGTTCAACCGCTTCGGTGACAAGACGTTTTTGCTGCTCAATCTGTTCGGCAAGAAATCCGGCTTCGAGCTGAAACGAGCAGCTGCCGTACAAGGAAAAGCGAGCGGCGATGATAGAGCCGGACAGCTCGATGGGCAGCTCGTCGTTCCGTTCTTCGCCGGCCGTCAGCGTTCCCCAGCCGGCCTCCTCAAAAAAAGCGGCGATTTGTTCCAAGTCGCGAAGCGGATAGCGACGCGCCAACTGTCTGCCCGCCCAGTATAAAAGGGACGGGGCGTTTTTGCCGAGCAGCTCGGGAAGAAGCGAATGGCGGAGCAGCTCAGCACCAAACGCCGATTGGGTAATTGATCGAAATGTTTCGTACTGTTTTTCCAATGATGGCTGTCTCATCATGTTCCCCTCTTTCTATCCATTTTCCCATTATAGCCAAACAGCTGCCGGCATGCACTCTCTTTCTTGCAAAAAACGTGAACGGAGAATGTTTGAACACTTTGTGACGATGTTTTCTTGACGCTTGTACAATGTGGGAGTACAATGAATGTGACAAATGCAAGATGGAAATGGAAGGCGTTTCTATTTCCATCCTGTAACGAGGGGAATTTATTTTTACTTACGTTAAAGGGGGTTTACATAATGGCAGGGAATCGCGAGTTTTATTATCGCCGGCTCCATTCGCTGCTCGGGGTTATCCCCGTTGGGGTGTTTTTAGTGCAGCACTTGGTCGTCAACCATTTTGCGACGCGCGGGCCGGAAGCGTTTAACCGGGCGGCTGCGTTTATGGAAAACTTGCCGTTCCGTATTTTTTTGGAAATTTTCATTATTTTCCTTCCATTGCTGTTCCACGCGGTATACGGCATTTACATCGTGTTTACAGCCAAATTCAACACGCGCCAGTACGGCTATTTCCGCAACTGGATGTTCATGCTTCAGCGGATTACGGGCATTATCACATTGATTTTTGTCGTCTGGCACGTGTATGAAACAAGGGTGAAAGCCGCGTTTGGCGCTGAAGTGAATTATGATATGATGGCCAATATTGTCGATAATCCGTTTATGCTTTGGTTTTATATTATCGGCATTTTGTCGACCGTCTTTCACTTCGCCAACGGTTTATGGTCGTTCTTCGTCAGCTGGGGTTTAACGGTATCCCCTCGTTCACAGCAAGTGTTCACGTACATTACGATGATCATCTTTGTCGCGCTTTCGATTGTCGGCATTCGCGCCATTTTGGCTTTTGCGTAAAAAATTGATTTCAGCTGTTGGATGACATGAACCGCTGCGTTGGCTCTTGATGGATCGCGCTGCAGCCGTTTGTCGAACGAACGCTTGATCGACAGAGGCAAACCGAGGGACATTGAAGCAAAAGCAGCAATTTTCTAGGGAGTGAGTAGCCATGAAAAAAGGAAAAATCATCGTTGTCGGCGGCGGGTTGGCCGGTTTGATGGCCACGATTAAAATCGCCGAAGCAGGAGTGCCTGTTGAGTTGTTTTCGCTCGTTCCGGTAAAGCGTTCTCACTCCGTCTGTGCCCAAGGCGGCATTAACGGAGCGGTCAACACGAAAGGGGAAGGCGATTCGCCGTGGGAACACTTTGACGATACCGTCTACGGCGGCGACTTTTTGGCGAACCAGCCTCCGGTCAAAGCGATGTGTGAGGCGGCGCCAGGGATCATTTACATGCTCGACCGGATGGGCGTCATGTTCAACCGCACGCCGGAAGGGCTTCTTGATTTCCGCCGTTTCGGCGGGACGCAGCACCACCGCACGGCGTACGCCGGGGCGACGACCGGACAGCAAATTTTGTATGCGCTTGACGAACAAGTGCGCCGCCATGAAGTAGCGGGGCTTGTGACGAAATATGAGCATTGGGAATTTTTAGGGATCGTTTTGGATGACGAACAAATTTGCCGCGGCATTGTCGCGCAAGACTTGCGTTCGATGGAAATTAAAGCGTTCCCTGCCGATGCCGTCATTTTGGCGACCGGCGGCCCGGGGATCATTTTCGGGAAATCGACGAACTCGGTCATCAATACCGGATCGGCGGCTTCCATCGCCTATCAGCAAGGCGTTTACTACGCGAACGGCGAGTTCATCCAAATTCACCCGACCGCCATTCCGGGCGATGACAAGCTTCGGTTGATGAGCGAATCGGCGCGCGGGGAAGGCGGCCGCGTTTGGACGTATAAAGACGGGAAACCGTGGTACTTCCTTGAGGAAAAATATCCGGCTTACGGAAACTTGGTGCCGCGCGACATCGCCGCACGGGAAATTTTCCACGTCTGCGTCGATTTGAAGCTCGGCATCAACGGCGAAAACATGGTGTATTTGGATTTGTCACATAAAGATCCGAAAGAGTTGGATGTTAAGCTCGGCGGCATTATCGAAATTTACGAGAAGTTCATGGGCGAAGACCCGCGCAAAGTGCCGATGAAGGTGTTCCCGGCCGTTCACTACTCGATGGGCGGCTTATGGGTCGACTATGACCAAATGACGAACATCAAAGGGCTGTTTGCCGCCGGTGAGTGCGATTATTCCATTCATGGCGCCAACCGTCTCGGGGCAAACTCGCTTCTGTCGGCGATTTACGGTGGAATGGTCGCCGGCCCGAATGCAGTCCGCTACATCCGCGGCCTCGAGAAATCGGCCGATGCGATGCCGTCGACGCTGTACGACCGTTATGTCAAACAAGAGCAGGAAAAATGGGAAAACATTTTGGCGATGGACGGCACGGAAAACGCCTACGTGCTGCATAAAGAGCTCGGTGAATGGATGACGGCAAACGTGACGATCGTCCGCTACAACGACCGGCTGCTGAAGACCGATGAGAAAATTCAAGAGCTGATGGAGCGGTATAAAAACATCAGCGTCACCGATACGTCGAGATGGAGCAACCAAGGGGCGACGTTTATCCGCCAGCTGTACAACATGCTCCAGCTTGCCCGCGTCATTACGCTCGGCGCGTACCATCGCAACGAAAGCCGCGGGGCGCACTACAAGCCGGAGTTTCCGGAGCGCAATGACGAAGAATGGCTGAAAACGACGATGGCCCGCTATACGCCAGACGGTCCGGCGTTCCATTACGAAGATGTCGATGTCTCGTTGATTAAGCCGCGCAAACGCGACTACAGCAAAAAGAAAGAGGAAGTGAAGTAAGATGAGCGAAAACAAAACGGTTCGGTTCATCATCACGCGCCAAGATCGTCCGGATTCCGCTCCATATGAAGAGGAGTTTGTCATTCCGTACCGCCCGAACATGAACGTTATTTCGGCGCTCATGGAAATTCGCCGCAATCCGGTCAACGCCAAAGGGGAAAAAACGACGCCGGTCGCCTGGGAAATGAACTGTTTGGAAGAAGTGTGCGGGGCCTGCTCGATGGTCATTAACGGAAAGCCGCGGCAAGCATGTGCGGCGCTCATTGATAAATTAGAGCAGCCGATCCGCCTGGAGCCGATGCGCACGTTCCCGGTCATCCGCGACTTGGTCATCGACCGGAGCCGGATGTTTGATGCGCTAAAACGCGTCAAAGCATGGATTCCAATCGACGGAACGTACGACTTGGGTCCGGGTCCGCGCATGCCGGAGCGGAAGCGGCAATGGGCGTACGAGCTGTCCAAATGCATGACGTGCGGGGTCTGTCTTGAAGCGTGCCCGAACGTCAACAGCAAGTCGAACTTTATCGGCCCGGCGCCGCTGTCGCAGGTGCGGCTGTTTAACGCCCATCCGACCGGAGCGATGCATAAAGCCGAGCGGCTGCGGGCGATTATGGGCGACGGCGGTTTGGCCAACTGCGGCAACTCGCAAAACTGTGTGCAGTCGTGCCCGAAAGGCATTCCGCTGACGACGTCAATCGCCGCGTTAAACCGCGACACGACGATCCAAATGTTCCGCGATTTCTTTGGCAGCGACGAAGCGTAACAGTTGAACCTCTCATCCCCTCCGTGGCCAGCCATGGAGGGGATTTTGCGCTTGCCCAGCCCCCTTGTCTTTGATCAGGTGGGGAGGCGAAAAAAAGACCTATTTTTCTATTAGATAAGCAAAATTTCGTCACCGCCGCCCTTGCTCTCACATACGATATGGCGAGGAAATACCCATCCGGCAGTTCGGGCCCATTGAGAGCAAGGAGGGTTACCACCGTTGAAGGATCAATCGTTTCAATCGAAGCCGCTGCTGACAAAGAGAGAAAAAGAAGTCTTCGAATTGCTCGTGCAAGATAAGACGACGAAGGAAATCGCCAAAGAACTGTTCATCAGTGAAAAAACCGTTCGCAACCATATTTCGAACGTAATGTATTTTGAATACATAAATATTGGTAAAATGTGTTATAATAAAGGTAAAAGGAGGTTGATCGTTTGGATCTGGAAGAAGAACTTTGGCAATTGATGTTTTTCACGATTATCGCCATTCGGCATGATATCAAGTGGGATGACTTACATCCTTTTACACCAACATCCATTCTCAATAAAACGCAAGGAAAGCAATTTATTCAACATGTTCGTCTTTATATCCGGCAACATTACGGAATCACGATCCCGAAGATCAGTTTTCATTTGTACCAAAACTTATTCGGACTATATTCTCACTTCATGAGTCATCTTGAAAAAATCGAGGCATAATGCCTCTTATTTTTTTATGTTTTTTGCATAAAAATGGAAATAAATGGTATAATTAGGTGTAAAAAATTAACAAGGGGGAATTGTCCATGGATGAAAAGTGGATGTTTAACAAAGAGGAAGAAGAAAAAGGGAACGTTGGATCCAAAAAGGATATGAAGTAACACAAAAAGAGCGACCATACACTGCCGCTCAACTTGAAAAACTTGAATACATTTACAATAATTATAAAACATGGAATAAAGAAATTGCAATAGAGATGAAAATGGAAGAAAAAAGATTAGAACAAATGGCGAAAGAGCTGGAAGAATTGGAATTAGGGAAAATTCTTCTTATCGAAGACAATATCGAACGAGAGTTAGAATTAGAATATTATAAACGCTAAGGCTTTGGGCATTAAGCTCAAAGCTTTTTTCAAGGAAAGAAACTTCATTGTTTTGTGTTCATGAAATGTATAAAACCGCCGGATTTTCGGCGGTGTTTTGTTCAAATGGCAATCAACTTAAATGGCAATCGACGCTGAGGTCGGTCGTTTGTTTTTGTTGTAACCATGTTCACGATCGTACGTTTGGAAAATGTAAATAAAATGTTGCTCCATCTCTTTCAGCTCTTCATTACTTGCTCCTGGCATTTCTAACAAAGCCACAAAATCAATTTGATTACCAAAATCAAAGTCTTCCTGCAACTCATCGCAGCCGTGATTTCCTGTTTTCAGTTTCCATGCATGTGCTTCACAGCGAGCGAGAATGTTTTTGCTTCTCCCGATATACATTTTGCGATTGTTGCGATTGATGATCGCATAAACCCCTGGAACTGCTTTCAACATCATTTTACATCAACCTCCGTGTGTTTTATAATGTTTTGTGTTATATGTTATGTTTCTGATTATATTTTTTTCCGCCATCGTTTTTTTTATACTTTTCTATTCCAAAAAAATTTTTTTCTTCTCCTTTCTTTCTCGATCATTTCAAAGCATCCATCGCGATAAAAGGGAAATTGGAAAATTTTGTTGACAAATTAGAAAAGTGGAGGTATAAAGTAAGAGAAAAGGGAATGGGAATAAATGGTTATCAAAAGAAAAAAGGGGGAGATTGGAATGAATAAAGAAACAAAAGGTTGGTTTGTTTCCCGCGGTGGCGGGAATGTACGTGATAAAAATGGAAATATCATTCCAAAGTATCTATATGTATGGATCTACGATTCGATCAAAACAAGAAATGTACGTAAAGAAAAACATCAATATGAAGGGAAAAAACACCGAGAAGTATTTGGGGTAAATCAGAAAATTTTAATCAAACGGGTTGATAAAATTCAAAACATGGAAGAGGTCTTTACAATCTTACAACAGAAAGCATATCAATTTTTCCTAAAAAACTTGTACCATGATCCTTCTCATTATCAAATGACAGAAGAACAGCAAGAAGCAAGAAAACAAAAGCTGCTAAGAAAAGCAAGCGAATTTGCCAACGAAAAGGTCCAAACGATCATTCGGGATTGGAGTAAAATCAAAGAAGAAGCTTACAAGGAATAAAAAAGAAGGCGAGATTGCCTTCTTCTTTCTTGAATTAAAATTTAAACATCCACATTTAAGGATGATCTTCAACTTCCTGCTGATCTTCTCCTTTTATTCTTGTTTCATTATCGACGTATTTTGGTTGCTGACTAAATTTCTTCCATAGATCATCGACGATTTCAAGTGAGATATGATCGTAAATTTCTTTTTGCTTTTTTCCTTTTAATCGATCAAATTTTGGATTGAACTGAATGATCACTTGCTCGTAATGATCTCCTTTTAATTTAACTCCTTCAAAATAATTAGAATAAGCATCCTTTACCTGTTTTCCAATTTTCTCTTTTAACTCGGTCGGCGTGAAAATAAAAGGAGAAGAATCGACGAAAGACAAATACACCATCACGCTTATTCCAATGAATCCAAGACAAGCGATGACTTTACGTTTCCATTTTTCCCAATTTCTTATAATGATCATAACCAATGGAAACCAGATGGGTGTAAACAACCATATCCATCCAAAAAGATTGATCCTGTAATCTTCTGGATAATCACACATGTCATACAAACCACCATTCTCGCAAGAGAGGGGATATTTAGGTGTATGACCTAGAGTTCGATAGATAAGATACCAAACTACAACAATAACGATAAACTTACCCATTTCTCTTTCTTTTCTCCGTTCTTTTCCTTTCCCATATCACTAACATAGTCCTATATTTATGGAAAAATCAAGTACCTTTTCTTCAAAAAGGTAAAAAATAAATGTTCTGTGCTTTAAACCTGCACACTTCCACGAACATGTGAAAAAAAAATATGATTTACAAAAATTGGGTGTGGATGTATAAAAAAGAGAAAGGGGGCGAAAAAATGAATACATGTGTTTGTTGCGATCGATTCAGTACAGAAAATGGTGTGTGAAGAATGTCAAAGAGAAATCTTCCAACAAGATACGATCGAAGAAATCTTAAGAGAGGAATGGGAAGAAATCGAAGCAAACCTCTTCTATTGTATCGATATCGAATAATCCATATGGATGTACAAAAAATGTTGACAATGCAAAAAATTGGATTATGATATAAAAAAGCGATGAAAAAAATTCAAAAAAGGATGTAAAACGTCTTGCAAATGGACAAGACTATTTTTATAATTAAGTTGTATAACATATAACGTATAACAATGAAACGTAAAGGGATTTTCAAAAAATCCTTAAATTTTAACAAATGAAATGGGCATATAAGCGAAAGGGGGGATAAACATGAAACAATTAAAACAAGATATGCCGACCATTCGCGTGTACGTCCCAAGTGAAGTTCGCAAACGTTTAAAATTGTATGCTGCAGAAAATGAAACAACAATTCAAGCGATTTTGGAAAGTTATATTTATGATCTTCTAAAAATCCAAAAGGAGGATGAAACAAAATGAGAAGCGATGAAACGTGGAAACAAATTTTCATAGAAATGAAGTGATGTGTATGAAGAATTTCAGAAGCAAATACTTGTTTGATGAGCCACCTTTGGTAGTATCACCGACGATCGCAAAAGTAATTGGGTTAAATGAAGCGATCATTTTGCAACAGATCCATTATTGGTTGGATAAAAGTCAAAATGTTCGTGACGGTCATGTGTGGGTGTTTAACTCTTATGCAAAGTGGCAAGAACAATTTCCTTTCTGGTCGGAAGCAACCATCAAGCGTACCATCAAAAATTTAGAAAAAATGAACTTATTGATTGTAGGAAACTACAACAAAAGGGGCTTCGACAAAAGTAAATGGTATCGCATCAATTATGAAGTGTTTGAACAACTGATGGACAAAGAAACCGAAAAGAAAGATATGACCGATCGATCTGGTCAAATTGACCAAATGGATCAGGTCAATTTGACCAAATGGAACGGGTCGAGTTGCACCGACGATCGGGTTAAGTTGACCAAACCTATACCAGATAATACAACAGATATATATATAAAAAGCAACACAAAAAATGATTCGAAAAAAACAAACATCTATGACTCTAGCAAAATGAAAGGAAAAACAAAAAATAAAAATGAGTCGATGAAATCGACTCAAAATAAAAACAAAAACGATGACGTAACTTCTACTAATAAAAGGATAACAGAAAAATCAAAAGGTGCAACAAAAAATGTTAGATCCATATCCAACATAAGAGATTTGTTCAAACAAAATGAACAGGAATAAATTTCATCCAAGGATGAAGCAAAAATCATACATAATGTGAAAATCCTAAAGTTTACGTTAACATCTATAGTTTATTTTAACATAAACCATAAAAGATGGCAAAGCTAACGCTTTGCAAGGCTTAAAGGTTAAAATCAAAACATTTAACTAGAATGATGGATACAATTTAAATCCACGGATCTAGCTGTATGTTGGAAACATAAAAGCCATGGTGAAGCTTTCGCTTCACCATCCAGGTTTAATTGTTTAGTCAAAAAAACAAAACGGTTGGATCAACAACATCTTTAGGATTTTAGCAACGTGAAGGATGAAAACAAATGAAAATCATCATAATGGTTAAAATCCTAAAGAAACGGCTTAAATTTTAACAAAATGGCATCATTTTTTAATTTTAAATCCAATCATGATGTTTTATCATTCCAATGAAAAAATAGCAAAAATGGTTGGACAAGCTTTATCTATTGTTCTAGCAATATGAAAGATGAAACAAAAACCACATCTTAAATAATTGGAAATCAAAAAAACGAAATGTAGGATAGATCAAAAATCCGTCATTTACACAAAATGGTGGAATGAAACAAAAAACAACAAACATGAATGATGGTTTCTAACAAAATAAGGGGGTTGATCAATATGTGTGTGTTTAATCAAAATTGCGTGGCGGGCTGGCTGTACGATCCGGCGGCGCGCGCCTTCACTGGAAAGTGTCAATGTGCCATGGAATATCAAGTGTTTCAAATTTTTAAATTATCTGGTGCGGACGAAAAAAACATCTTGGATTTCGAAAACATGAAAGACATTAAAATTTACAATCGAAAAAAAGGATTGGACGAATACATTCTTTACAAAGATTTGCTAAAACAAATGGAATCTAATTTAAAAGAACTAATCAATCCAAAAGCGCCAAGCAGAATCTTTTTAGTCGGCGAGCCTGGATGCGGGAAAACCGCTTTTGCAACCACACTCATTTACCTTGCGGCGAGAAAAGAAATCAAAAGTTACTTTTTACCCACTTCATCGTTTGAAAAAGCCGTCTTTCATTTCAATGATAAAACCGCATTGGATCAAATTTTTGAAGAAATTAAAAATAAGCAAATTCTTGTGATTGATGACTTTGCCGCCGAACTTTCAAGCGATTCGCCAATTTACATCGAAAAAATATCGAAAGCATACAACGACTTAATCCGAGCATTCGAAGGTCTTGTTATTGTCACAACCAACAACACAACAGAAGATAATAAAGAAAAATATCAAGAAGATCCGCGTTTGTTTAGCGTTCTCTATAAAGCAGAAAATCTAAAAGAATACATCTTCGAGCCGGTGGATTTGCGGCAAGAAGAAAAAAATCCGGCATTAGATCGTTTGTTTTAAAGATTGGGGGGATTTATATGAAACAAGTAAAAAAAGTTTCAAATAAAGAACAAAAACAGCAAAAACGGGCATATACGTTAGAAGAAATTATCGATCAACATTATACCGAAAAAAAACAAAGCAAAGCGCCAATTCCAACAGGTTATAAAGCAATTGATGATTTGACTGGAGGCGGACTCTGGCGAGGATTCTTTACCATCCTCGCTGGAAAAAGCGGTAACGGGAAAACAACTTTTATGGAAATGATGAGTCTGCATCAGGCGTTTCAAGGTTATAAAGTGCTTGTCATTAGTCAGGAGTTAACCAAAGAAATTATTGCAGAGAAACTTCTAGCACGATTAGATTTAGGAAAAGAGAAAGATCAAAAATCAAAAAAATGGATCGATCAGCCATCGAGTTACGAAAAATGGCGTTTCTTTAATATTCCAAAGTCAGAAATAGAAGATGTTCGTATTGAAGCAAAACGGCTAGCGAGTGTAGTAAAAGATAAACTGTTTATCGATGATCATCGTTACACAGCAGAAGAATTGGCGGAACGCATTCAAACGGCAAAAGAGGAAGGATTCGACATCATCTATGTGGATTACTTTCAAATCATTAGAATTGATGAATCCGGTAATGAATCATGGGCTTACAATAATGCATCTCAAACCATTAGTCAAGCAGTAAAAGTAGCAAAAGATGTCGCAGTCGTACTGCTTAGTCAAGTAACAGATCAACAAACACAAAAACCAGATCCAAAACGGGCAAAATTGCGTTACGCTGGACAATTGCTACACGACACATCTCTTGAAATGATTATCTATCGAGATGAAAATCCACCGCAAGTAGGAGAAGAAATCAATATTTACTTAAGGAAAAACCGATTTGGAATTGCAGAAAAACTTGTTCGTTTACCGTTTATTCCTCAGATTGGTTTAATTGGTGATTTGAAAGTTCCGCAGATCCAAGTAGAACGCGAAGAAATTATTGCGATGGAATGGATGAAATTACTTGAAGATCAAGAGATTTTTGAAAAAGAATAACCTTCTCCCTCCCTCCTTATCGAAGGGAGAGGGTGGAGGTCTTGACATTTTTAAATGTTAGTTAATACGTGGGCAAACAAAGGGGGTAATGATATGAATACTATTAAAAGAAAAGATGTGGAAAAAGAAATCGAGTTTTTAAAAGAATTAAATAACAAGTATCCAAAATCAACAGAAACAAAAATCATTGCTCAAGAGTTAGAAAAAAGAGGTTACACTTTAGAACTTCTAGGAACAGGTCAATCTGCTAACATTGGTTTAAGAGAAATTGCAGTGAAAAATTTAAAATCAAAAGAGTATTTAAATGGCGAATATCTCGTCTTTGGTTATAGAAAGCATCGTTTTAGTTCTAAATACTTTGTGCGAATGGGTTATGTGAAAAAGATTGTTGATTGAAAAATACGGATCATCCAAAGCACTCGTTTGGAGTGCTTTTTTATATGCGAATCATCAGGCGTATCATCATGAGTATTGTACTCCGTATCTTATATTCGCTAAAAAAATAGCAGCACAATCGTGTTTTTCACTTGTCTTTATCATGTACTGTCTTATTGATAAGAAAGTAGGAAACTAATATTGGATTATATAAAAAAGTAGTAGATTATTTTGGATTCATAGCGAACCAAAAATAACTCTGCCACTAAAATTAGATCCAAGTACAATAGTCTTTGAATCAAAAAGGAACCCTACCATCTTCTTCATCGATTTTTTTTAGTTTCTTATATAATTCTTCTGCTTCTTTTCTGGTTAATGATTGCTGAAAAACCCTTTCATTTTCTTTCATTAAGAAAGAAATGGGATCTTTTTTTCGTTCCTGTTCGTCTTTTAAAACGGATATTTTGTTTTGCAATTGTCTTTGAAAAATTTCCCAACTAACTTCTCCTTGATTGCAGTAAAAGCATGCGCCTCTATACAATTTTCTGTTTGGTCTTCTTTTTGCAAAAACTCCTGTCCCGCCGCATCTTAAACATGGATAAAGACCAGGACGTTTCAATGCCTTTATTTGCATTGCTTCGTTGGATTGAATGTATTGATAATAGGTGGCGTCGTTATATAATCCGGGATTGCAAAAAAGATAAAAATATGGTTGGTCTGCATTTTTTTGTTTGAATTGCTGAATCCATCTTTTTTGTCCGAAGTTAAATAATTCAAATGATTCTACTTTAAGATGATGATGGGATTGGATGGATTGCATATTCATGTTCAGCACATGTTCAATTTCTTCTTTTGTTCCTAGAAAAACAACTGATTCGTTTCGATTGATCACCGCGTAATAGATTGAACTCATTTTTTCACCTCTTTTTTCTTAAATTATATTATGTATTATTCGTTACGCAAAACAACTATTTAAATGATACCCCCTTGAAATCATCATATTCCGTGATGAAAATCAACCCGAGATCGGAGAAGAAATCAACATTATTTACTTAAGAAAAAATCGGTTTGGAGTTCGAAATGATTATATTCGTTTGCCGTTTTATTGCTTAATTGGAAATTAGGAGTATTGCTCATTTTTTAGTGAAAGAGATTTTGGATGATGAATGACGTTCACCCTCTCCTTGCAGAACATGTTCCGTAAGGAGAGGGTGGAGGTATAAAACATTCCTGTTTTTTCAAAAAGAGGAGATATAGATGATGAGATATTATTGATTCATCTCTTCAATCCGCTTTTTCGCCAATTCCAAGCTATCCCCATATAAAAGCGCTCCTTTTTCTGTTAAATAATCGTACAACAATTTCCGAATCAGCGAACTTCTCGTTTGGAACGTATCTAAACAATAGATCTCTAAAGATATATCTAGCTGTTCATTGACATAAAATTGAATCTTCTTTCGTTGATCGCTGCTTCTTGCATGTGGTTTTCGATTCACATTATAAACGGAATAATCTTGTCGATTTTTAATCTCTTTTAGATCCAATTCTGGTGCTGGAAAGTTACTTACTCGTTTTGGTTTTAAATCACTCATACGATCACCTTCTTGATGAGTAAAGAAATATCTTCTCTTAATTTTTCGATATAAACGCTATTGTACTGGAAAATCGTTTGTTTTTTCTTTAGCGCATTTTTAAAAGCACTGGTATGTCGAATAGGTGGTGCAATTTTGTAATCTTTCAATTCTTTCATCACATAATCAAGTTCTATTTTGGATTTAAGCCGATACGGAACCACAAAATAATCAATTAAAAAACCGTTTTCTCGAAAGCTTTCGACGGCTTGAATCGAATCCAGTGTTTCATCAATCGTTGATGGATCATCATCACAAGGAATTAACACTAAATCGCTTGCTGCAAGACTAAGATAATGTCGTTTATCGCCTCTTCCCGGATGATTATCAATGAGTACAAAGTCAATATGACCTTTAAAGACATTTAACTGTTCTTTTAATAACAAATACCAATCTTTTTTCTTTTGGATTTTACTGACTAAATCATTCATTCTGAAATCACTTGGAATAAATAAGAGATTACTTTGATGTTCATATTCATAAAGCGCTTTATTCACTGGATATTCTCCGGTTAACCACCCATATACACTAGTATCAAAATCACTTTTTTCATATCCTAGACGTCGATTTGTATCACTGTTTTCACAAAGATCAACAAATAATACCTTTTTCTTACTATAAGCAAGCGTTAAGCCAAGATTAATCAATAAACTTGACTTACCAACTCCACCTTTAAAATTGAAACATGAAATCACTTTCATCGAAATTCCCTACCTTTTTTCTATTTATTACATAGAAAAAAGAAAAAGTCCTTCATTCATTTTTCAGTTATTTGGGAGTATAAAAGTTAGATGTAAAGATTTCTTGGATTTTTGTTTTAAAAAATTAATTGAATCCATATCAAAGGATATAAATTTTCTTGTGACATGGGAAAAAAGCGCTTTATACCTATGGAGCGTAACAGATTACTACTTAATAACAACAGAAAACAAAAGAGAACAGTAAAGCACGTGTGAATATCATAGCCTCCTCGCTCTTGTTTATTTTAAAAAGAACGTGAGGCAGTTCGTTGTTTGTATTATGATTTAATCAGCGTAAGAAGTTAAGGTCACCGCTGCTTCTTGTCACGATCGAAACTTCGCAGAAGAAGTCATGGCTCAACTTCCACATCCATATACACTGGGAGACAAAGGATATGTCAGTCAACCATTACAAGAGAAGCTTCAGCGTGAATATGGAATTGCTTTTTGGACGCCGCCTCGCAAAAATCAATGTGTTTCCCATTCTAAAGAGTCGGGGCAATAGGTGCGTCGAAAACGCAAGATCGTTGAAACAACCTTTTCTGTACTTGTGGATCAGTTTCACATCACGTCGATCCGTGCAAACAGCGTAGAAAGTTTTGAAACGGCATTAGATGGTATTTTACTGGCTTACACGCTTGTTGTCCTTGGTCTAGTTGAACAATAGAGTTCAACTAGCACCATGGGTAAAAACATTGTTATCAGTTATCAAATGCCTGTTATTGAAAGATAGCTTTTAATATAATAAAAATATGCATAACGTTCGGTATGCTAGTAACGTTGGGACTTTATATTTGGGGGGGCTAGTTAATGATAACGCCATACCAAAGCAAATACTTTGCTTACGAATTAACAAAACAAAACGCTTCAAATTCGATAGGACGGTTAAGCCAATCTCTCATTAATGCTACGGTCGATTTAAACCCGCATCAAGTGGAAGCTGCTTTATTTGCCTTTCGTGCTCCATTGGAGAGAGGAGCGATTTTAGCGGATGAAGTAGGATTGGGAAAAACAATTGAAGCGGGATTGATTATCAGTCAATTGTGGGCAGAACGGAAGCGAAATATTCTTATTATCGTACCGCCTCCGTTAAGAAAACAATGGCATCAGGAACTATGGGAAAAATTTTATATCCCATCCATTATACTAGAAAGTAAAAACTTCAACGAAATGGTACGTTCCGGTCACCGTAATCCTTTTTTGCAACAAGATCAAGTTGTGATTACTTCTTATCCGTACGCTCGAAATAAAGCGGATATGATACGAAAGGTCAACTGGAATCTAATCGTTTTTGATGAAGCGCATCGTATGCGGAATGTATACAAAAAATCAAATAAAATTGCTCGCACGCTAAGAGAAGCTACAGCTGGTTATCCCAAAATTTTATTGACAGCTACGCCGTTGCAAAATTCGTTAATGGAATTATATGGACTTATCAGTTTTATTGATCCGCATATTTTTGGTGATGAAACGACGTTTAGACGTCAGTTTTCTCGAGGAACGAAAGAAATGTCGGAAAAGGATTTTATTGATTTGAAACAACGAATTAAGCCTGTTTGCCATCGTACATTAAGACGGCAAGTGACTGAGTATGTGAATTATACACAGCGTATTCCGATCACTCAAGAGTTTATGCCAACGAATGCGGAATGGGAATTGTATGAAAAAGTATCTGCATATTTACAAAGAGAACATCTTTTTGCGTTACCGGCAAGCCAACGGGCATTAATGACGCTTGTTGTCCGTAAATTGTTAGCTTCTTCTTCGTTTGCTATTTCCGATACATTGCTTTCTCTCATCAAAAGACTTGAGCAATTGTTAGAACAATTAGATAGCGGAAAAACAGAGATAACTGTAGAACACTCAAACGTTTATGCTGATGTTGATGAATTTGATGATACGGTGGAAGAGTGGGAAGAAGACGATCAGCCATCATACATAGACAAATTATCGCCAGATGAAATGAAGCGTCTTATTCAAGAAGAAAAAGAAGAATTAGAACAATATTATTCTCTAGCAAAATCAATTAAAGAAAATTCAAAAGCGGAAGCATTGCTTATTGCGCTTGAAAAAGGATTTGAAAAATTAAGAATGCTAGGTGCAAATGAAAAAGCGGTTATTTTTACAGAGTCACGTCGAACACAGATGTATTTACGTGAATTTCTTGAACGTAATGGCTACGCTGGCAAAATTGTTTTATTTAATGGCGAAAACCAAGATGAACAGGCAAAACAAATTTATGAGCAATGGTTAGAAAAGCATCGGCATGATGATAAAATTACTGGATCGAAGACAGCAGATATGCGCGCAGCGCTTGTTGAATATTTTAAAGAACAAGCGTCGATTATGATTGCGACTGAATCGGCATCGGAAGGAATTAACTTGCAATTTTGCAGCCTAGTCGTTAACTACGATTTACCTTGGAATCCACAGCGGATTGAGCAGCGAATCGGACGTTGTCATCGTTACGGTCAAAAGCATGATGTCGTTGTGATTAACTTTTTAAATTGTAAAAATGAAGCCGATAAAAAAGTGTATGAAATTCTCTCCGAAAAATTTAAGCTGTTTGAAGGGGTTTTTGGTTCTTCCGATGAGGTGCTAGGTTCGCTGGAGTCCGGTGTCGATTTTGAAAAACGGATTCAACAAATTTATCAGACGTGTCGCACGGCGGAAGAAATTGAACAAGCGTTTAAAAACTTGCAAGCGGAGTTAGATGAGCAAATTCAATTAAAAATGAAAGAAACACGTATGCATCTATTGGAAAACTTCGATGATGAGGTAAGAGAGAAACTAAGAGATCATTATCATCAAACAAGTTTACACCTCAATCGTATGGAACGTTACCTTTGGAATCTATCAAAATATGAAGGAGCAAGAGAGGCAATATTTGATGATGAAACATTGAGTTTTGTCAGAGATCATGAAACATACCAAATGATATCACAAGCGAAGAAGCAAAATAGCCCAAACATTCATCATTTTCGTTTTTCTCATCCGCTTGCACAAAAGTGGATCGAGCAAGCAAAAAGCCGGGAACTGTTGCCAAAGGAAATTACGTTCCGTTATTCGGATTATAAAGGGAAAGTCAGTATTTTAGAGCGATTGATTGGAAAAGAAGGTTGGTTATCGCTTGATTTGCTTCATGTACAGTCATTAGAAAGCGAACAGCACCTTATTTTTTCAGCAATTGATACAGAAGGTGAACAGCTCGATCAGGAAATGTGCGAAAAAATGTTTGAACTGCCTGCCGTTGAAGGGGAAGAGGTGGAAATTTCCGATTCGATTTGCAATACGCTTCGCCGGATTAGCGAAGGGCAACAAGAAGCAATTTTAAATGAAATTATGGAGAGAGCATCGGCTTATCTTGATTCTGAATTAGAAAAGTTGGAAAAGTGGTCGCAAGACTTGAAAAATAAACTTGAAAAAGATATAGATGAAATGACGGTAGAAATTGAACATTTGAAGCGAGAAGCAAAACTTACACGCAACTTAGCTGAAAAGCTGGAAAAAAACAAGCAAATTAAGGAATTGGAAAAGAAGCGCAACGAGATGCGGAGAAATCTCTATGATCAGCAAGATGAAATTGATGAACAAAAAGATCGCTTATTCGAGGAAGTAGAGAAAAAACTAGAACAGCGCACGGCAACTGAGCACCTTTTTACAATCAAATGGAGAATCGTGTAGCAACAGGAGGGATTACATTGGCACGAAAACAAAAACTAGAATTAACATGGATTGGCAAAGACGAACAACCAAAACTCGAACCGCGCATTCTTCTTGAAGATCCAAAGCTTTCTTATCACGCAAAAGAACGAGTGACGGAAAATGATATTTTTGATAATCGGCTTATTTTCGGGGATAACCTATTAGCATTGAAGGCATTGGAACAGGAGTTTTCTGGGAAAATAAAATGTATTTTTATCGATCCTCCATATAATACCGGAAATGCCTTTGAACACTATGATGATGGTTTAGAGCACTCTATTTGGTTAAATATGATGAAGAGCAGATTAGAAATATTAAAAAATTTGTTGTCCGATGATGGTTCTATTTGGATAGCTATTGATGATACAGAGCTACATTATTTAAAAGTAATGTGTGACGAAATTTTCGGTAGAAGCAACTTTTTAGCAAATATTATTTGGCAACATAGCGTACAGTCTAAAAATGACGCAAAGTTTTTTTCTTTACATCATAACTCAATTCTCGTATATAGAAAATCAGAAAAATTCGTATTAAACCGTCTCCCTAGAACGGAAGAACATAATACGGCTTATAGAAATCCGGATAACGATCCAAAAGGTCCTTGGAGAAGCGGGGATGTAAGGAGTCCAAACTATCGTGAAAATTTAAGGTATAAAGTTGTAACCCCAAGCGGTAATGTAATTGAACCACCAGAAAACGGTTGGAGATGGAATGAAGAAACGTTCTGGAAAAAAGTGGAGTCTGGCGAAATTATTTTTGTTGATAACGAAACAAGAGTTCTAAGAAAAATATATCTATCTGAGCAAAAAGGAAGGGTTCCTGAAACTATATGGTTTGGCAATGAGGTGGGTACTACAAGAGAAGCTACAAATGAAGTTGCTAGGCTTGTACCAAATGAAGAGAAATTTGCTACTCCTAAGCCAGAAAGATTAATTCAGCGAATAATTGAACTTGCAACAAACGAAGGAGATTGGGTTCTTGATTCTTTTGCCGGCTCAGGTACAACTGGGGCGGTGGCGCATAAAATGCGTCGGCGCTGGATTATGATTGAGCTTGGTGAGCACTGCCATACACATATTATTCCGCGAATGAAACAAGTCATTGATGGGACAGATCAAGGCGGAATTAGTGAAGCAGTGAATTGGAAAGGTGGAGGTGGTTTTCGCTATTACAAATTGGCGCCAAGCTTGTTGAAGAAAGATAAGTTTGGCAATTGGATTATTAATCCGGAATACAACGCCGAAATGCTGGCGGAAGCAATGTGTAAACATGAAGGATTTATGTATAATCCAGACCCGGAAGTGTTTTGGAAGCAAGGTCAGTCTACGGAGAACGATTTTATCTTTACAACCACACAGCTTGTCACGCAACAAATGGTAGAAGGTATCGTCGAGCAAATGAAAGAAAATGAAACATTACTCATTTGCTGTAAAGCATATAACGTTAACGTTGAGGATTTCCCGCAAGTGACGATTAAAAAAATTCCGCAAGCTATTTTAAACAAATGTGAGTTTGGTCGCGACGATTACAGTTTAAATGTCAACAACTTACCAATGAAAGAAAAAGAACCAGAACAATTAGAGTTATTTTAGGGGGAAGAGGTCATGAATCGTATCGTTAACGTTATCTCATCTCGGCTTAGTCTCCGTAAACCGCAAAAAGAATCATTGGAAATTCTCGCCGAAGTGATTGAACACTTCGGCTTAGATAAACAAAATGATCCACAATCGTTAAAAGAGAAGTTAGCGGCTGTTAATGCATTATTTCCTAGTGTTACTGATTTTGAACGAGAATTTCCATCGCTCTGTTTTGCGTTAGCCACTGGTGTCGGTAAAACACGTCTGATGGGAGCGTTTATTGCTTACTTACATATGGCAAAAGGAATTCGTAATTTTTTTGTTTTAGCACCTAACTTAACAATTTATGAAAAATTAATCCAAGATTTTACGCCTAATACACCGAAATATGTATTTAAGGGGCTTTCTGAGTTTGCTAATAAACAACCGAACATTATTACAGGGGATAACTATGATCAGCAAGCCCTCTTTTTAGCTGATCCGTTAGCTGTAAACATTAACATCTTCAACATATCTAAGATTAACAGCGAAGTTAGAGGCGGAAAAGCTCCAAGAATTAAACGGTTAAGTGAATATTTAGGAGAGAGTTATTATGATTATTTAAAATCCCTTCCTGATCTTGTTTTATTAATGGATGAATCGCATCGGTATCGAGCATCAGCTGGGGTGAAAGCGATCAATGAACTGAACCCGATTCTTGGTCTAGAGTTAACGGCTACGCCACAAGTGGAAAGAGGAAACAGAACGATACCATTTAAAAATATAATCTATAGCTATCCTTTATATAAAGCGATGGAAGACGGATATGTGAAAGAGCCAGCTGTAGCGACGAGAGAAAATTTTAATCCAGCAAGATTCAACGAACGAGAGTTAGAACGTTTAAAATTAGAAGACGGTATCCGTGTCCATGAAGAAACGAAATTAGAGCTAGAATTGTACGCTCGGGAAAACAACGAAAAATTAGTAAAGCCGTTTATTCTTATCGTCGCTCAAGATACGAATCATGCGGAAGAGTTAATGAATATCATTGAAAGTGATGATTTTTTTGAAGGACGTTATAAAGGTAAAGTCATTACTGTTCATTCCAACCAGCGTGGCGAAGAAAAGGACGAAACAATTAAGCAATTGCTTGCTCTTGAGGCTCCGAATTCAAAAATAGAGATTGTCATTCATGTGAACATGTTAAAAGAAGGATGGGACGTAACGAATTTATACACGATTATTCCACTTCGTGCGGCAAATTCCAAAACATTAGTGGAACAGTCCATCGGTCGAGGACTTCGTCTCCCATACGGAAAACGGACGGGAGTTCCGGCAGTCGATCGTTTAACGATTATTGCGCATGATAAATTCCAAGAAATTATTGATGAGGCGAATAATCCTACTTCTATTATTCGTCGCGGGGTTGTCATTGGTCGTGATGTGGCACAGACAGAGAAAAAAATAGTTACTGTTGAGTCAAACGCAGAACGTTCATTAATTGATGAACTAGTTGGAACGACGGAATCCACTTCCCCAGAAGACAAAAAGAAAATAGAAATGAAAAGAAACATTGCGGAAACAATAGTAAAAGCCATTTCTAAGCAACGAACATTACATAGTTCTAAACAATTAAAAGATCCTGAAGTACAACAACAAATTGTTAGCGATGTGAAAGGAATATACACAGTATCACAATTGTCTATATTTGAGGAAGAACCTGAAAAAATGATTGAGAGCATGGTTGCAAAAGCAGTCGAGGTACTTCCTAATTTGACTATGGAAATTCCAAGAATTATTGTGCAGCCTACAGGAGAAATCTCGTGGGGGTACCGTGATTTTGATTTAAACTGCGATTTAATTCCAAAATTTCAGCCTGTTGCCGAAAATATTCTAATTGAACATTTGCGTACACATCAAAGAGAAGTGTTGCGAATTCAAAAAGATACGAATATGACGGAAGAACGTTTAGAAGATTATCTTGTCTTTCATCTAATTGATTATCCAGATGTTTCCTATGAAGAACATGCTGAATTGTTGTATAAGTTATCAGGACAGTTAATTAATTATCTTCGAAGTTATTTAAAAACGGAAGATGACGTCAAAAACGTAGTAATTTACAATCAAAAACGTTTAGCAGAATTGATTTATAAGCAAATGAAAGAACATTATTATGAAGAGCAAACGAATTATGAAGTGACTGTTCGAATAGGGTTTGATACGTTAAAAGACAGCAGTGTCACTGTAGATGTCAATGAAGAAGTGCGCGATTTTCGCCAACCAGTAGCAAATAAAGCGGCGATTCGGAACATGTGTTTTGGGGGATTTAAAAAATGTTTATATCGAACACAAAAATTTGAATCTGATGCAGAGCGAAGATTTGCGGTCATTTGCGAAAACGATCCGTCCGTTTTAAAATGGCTGAAGCCAACGAAAAATCATATTAAAATTTATTATAATCAAACACAAGCATATATCCCGGATTTTATTGTGGAAACAGAAGAGAAAATGTATTTATGTGAAATCAAGGCAACAAACAGAATAGAAGAAGATCGAGAAGTAGCACTGAAAGCACAAGCGGCTATCACTTGGTGCAAATATGCATCCGATCATGCTCGTCAAAACAACGGAAAAGAATGGGTATATTTATTAATTCCACATGATGATGTAGATTCGAACAAGACAATCAAGGGGTTAGAGGCGGTGTATAGAAAGAACCCCGTGGTGCTAGATAAAGATTGGTGACCACAAAAAATAGCTCTTGCATGGGAAAAACCTTTAAAATGAAAGTACGACTCTACATTTTGAAAGGAGAAGTCCCATGCAAGGGCACTTTTATTTTTTTTACGCAAACAGGTCAAATCCTGTAAATTCCAAATATCCTCCGGAGGCAGCAAACTTTTTTCAATCAGAATATGACTCAATAGTTTGGCGATCCATTCCTCGTCGGACACATCTGTTTTTCTTCTAGGAACATTTTTGATTCGTTTTGCTTTGGCAAACTTCTGTTCGTAGCCACTTTTCCATGAGAAAAGGTATGGTAATGAGCGGACCATCAAATGGACTCAAACAGTTTATTTTACAGGGGCGAACCCCTATTAGAATACGCGTCTTTCTAACCTATTTAATCAGACTTTTAAAAATTTTGTTATTTATGTAAAATAAAAAGAGATTAAGCGTTATTTATGGTGATAAGGAGAGTGAATTAAGAATTTAGTTTCTTTTTTAACCGAGGAATTTACATTTATAAGAAGTTCTTTACTTTTCCCTATGACATTCCTTATTTCCATATACCTAGGAGGTGTGATTTTATGGCAAATCTTCAAAAGTATTTTGAAGATTTTCATAAAAAAATCAAATTGGAATACGAAGATAATGACACCTTACGCGAAAAAAGGGATATTCTCATAGATAAATTGAAAAAAAACATGCCGGAAGATGCGCCGAGTTTTTCGACGTTTAATCAGGGGAGTTATGCCATGTTCACAGGAATCAAACCTTTGGAAGGCGGGCAGTACGATATCGATGTAGGATTGTGGTTTAATATGTCTAAGGAAGATTATCCAGATCCATTGGTCCCTAAACAATGGGTGTATGATGCTTTGAAAGATCATACTCATGATGTTAGGATTAAACATCCATGTGTAACCGTTACGTATAAAGAAGACGGAGAACCAGCCTATCATGTGGATCTAACAGTTTATGCCGCTGATAATCCTGATAAAAAAGTATATTTAGCAAGAGGAAAAAAATATAGCAGTGAAGAGAATAAATACTGGGAAGAATCGAATCCAAAAGAGCTAATCGACCGGATCCAAAACCATCTAGACGATGAGAATGATCGGGCGCAATTCAGGAGGGCAATCCGTTATTTAAAAAGGTGGAAGGATATAAAGTTTAATAATGTAGATAAAAAACCATCAGGTATTGGCTTAACTGTTGCTGCATTGGATTATTTCTCTCCCAAATATGTCTATGATGCTTTTACCAACACACGTTACCCCGATGATTTACAGGCTGTAACAGATTTTGTACAAGCCCTGATCAATGCATTTAAATGGGTATATTCTGAAGAAGAGGAAAAATGGGTGTTACGTTTAATAGTGAATCTTCCGGTCCCGCCGTATACAGATTTGTTTGAAAAAATGACAAATAAACAAATGGAAACTTTTAAAGAAAAATTAGAAAAATTACTTACTGCATTGCAGGAAGCAAAAAGTGAAGTAGATCCCGTAGAAGCATGCAAAACGTTACAAAAGCAATTTGGGGATGATTTTCCAGTTCCAGAAATCGAGGAAACAGGAGAGAGGAAAGATCGTCCTGCAATCATAACCGAAAGCTCATCAGCTTAGAGGTGGGGAATGTTCTTGTTTGAAGAAATAAAAATGAAACTTCAAGCACAATGTCCTGACTTGATAAAAGGTGTAGAAACAATCGAAGTTACTGTTGTACCGCCACGAGATAATTATGTCTACGCATTGAAAGGCACTATCGCTATCGGCGATCAAGAGGCTAGTGTATACATTGCTTTTAAAAAGGATTTTCCTATTCGTAAACCCGATATTTTTTTAGAAGACAGAGATGTATTTGGGTTTATTCCGCATATCGAACCGGATGGATTTATCTGTTACGTACATGAAGAGGGGTTGCTCTTGGATCAAGACAACCCCTTTGGTATCGTAAAAGACAGTTTGGCAAGAGCGATTCGAACATTAGAGATGGGTGTTAGTGAAGATAATTATGACGATTTATATAATGAATTCGAGGTGTATTGGGCGCGGCAAAAAACAAAAATAGTTGTAGACTGTATCTTATCGTTAGGAGAACGAGTAAAAGAAATTTATGTTTTGTATGATCCGAAATTGCATCGTCCTGTTTTTATATTTGATGCGTTGGATGAAAAAAGCATTTTTTATGCGAAAAACCTTTTTCATTACGATATTTTAGATGAAAGTATCGAAAAACAAAAGGGGATCTATATACCACTTCGTGAAGGTACGAGATTACTTCCGCCTTCATATTCATCGCCGTGGGGATTTGGGCAGATAAAAGATATTATTTTTTCGAATATAACGAGTTCCAATAAAAGAGAGCTTCAAAGAATATTGAAACAAAAAAGGATTTATAGAAACACCAAAGAATACATTCTTTTATCTGTACCTCAACCCAATGGATATCATGCACTGGTCGGCATTGAATTGTCTGAATTTAAGGCGAGAAAAGGGCTAAAAAACAATAAATCATTTCGACATCCATTAATCAAGGTGCAGTCCGATTTTAAATTAACACCTTTAGTATTAAAACGTCATCATCCTTCATATCTCCTGCAACGGACAATTGGATACGATGAAATTCATAATAAACATATCGCAGTCATTGGTTTAGGAGCAGTAGGTAGTCGTATAACGATGGAACTAGCAAGGGCGGGAGTTTCAAAATTTACGCTCATTGATGACGACGTACTTGATATTGATAATGTATTTCGCCATGAGTTAGGATCCGAACGATTATATTTCTTTGATCAGAAACAACACCAACTTCAAAAGGTGCCAAAAGTTTACGGTATGTATCAAGAACTAAAGGAAAAATATCCTCTTATTGATGTCGAGCCTAAAGTTAAAAATATCTTGGATTTAATTCGGGAAGACATCCACCAATTTGAGCAATTTGATTTGATCATTGTTGCTATTGGAAATCCAACCGTTGAACGCTACTTTAACCGCGTGGTTCGAACTTTAACGGATCCGCCTCCTGTGATTTTTACATGGTTGGAACCATTAGGTATCGGTGGGCATGCGCTTTTGACTCTCAATAATGGGAATAATGGTTGTTATGAGTGCCTTTATACCAATCCATTCGATCCTGACTGCGCACTTTATAACAAGGCGTCCTTTGCAGCGCCAAACCAGTTTTTTGGGAAAATGATTTCTGGATGTCAAACTGCTTTTACCCCTTATGGATCTATGGATGCACTCCAAACCGCAATTTTAGCAACACGGCTGGCGCTATCAGTTTTGACAGGAAAAGAAAAAGACAATCCATTGTGTTCCTGGAAAGGTGACAGTACGGATTTTCTCGAGCACGGATTTAAACTGTCGAAACGTTATGAATTAACAACAGAACAATTAAATAATACCCGTTATCACTATAAAGCACAACAGTGTCCAATTTGCGGACAGGATGGTGGATCATGATTTTCTTATCAAACAATAACAGCAAACTAAAAATCAGTGATCATGCACTTCAAACAATGTTGGGTTATCGGCAAATTGGTAAAAAGGATTTAGAAGCAGGAGGCATTTTGGTTGGCAGATGGATTCTTGATTCCAATGATGTAGTTGTCGATGATGTTTCGACTCCTATGCCCAACGATATTAGAAAGCGATGTTTTTTTAAAAGGAATCAAAAAGAGCATCAGCAATTTCTTCTTCAAAAATGGATAGAAAGTAATGGGACACAGAATTATCTAGGGGAGTGGCATACACATCCTGAACCTTCGCCTACTCCTTCTCCCCATGACAGAAAAGAATGGAAGCGAATTATAAAAGAAATTACAGGTGTAGATCGACTTTTTTTCATCATTGTAGGGACAGAGAAAATAAAGGTATGGGAAGTATCTTCACTAAACGGGAAGATTATTACGGCAACATTAATGGAAAGGAGTTAAAACGATGGATCTCTCGAACGCGGAAAATTATTATTTATGGGTTAACTCAGGGGGAATGTGTGCCATTTGTAAACGAAAGTTAATTCTTGACGATGTCGGAAAAAAAATCAACATTGGTGAACGGGCACATATTATCGCGAAGGGAAAAAGGGGTCCACGTCGTGAACATATGGAAGAGTACGGATTAACAGAGGATCGGTTAGATACTCCAGAAAATTTAATATTGTTATGTGAAACACACCATAAAATCATTGATCAGAATCCAGAGCAGTATCCGCCCCATGAACTTTTTCGGATTAAAAAAGAACATGAGCAGTTCGTTCAAAAGCGTCTGGAGTTGTATGGAAATTCTATTGTAGTCATTCACAAAAGGAAGGGTGGACCTATTGATCACATTTCGATTGCGGATCAGATAAATTGTTTATTAATGGATGCCGTAAGTCTTCAGGAAGAATTTAATGATTTTTCAAAAGAAGGTTGGCAAGAGGCAAAAAAGAAAAACGAGGAATTTTATACTGAGGTTATGAAAGTAAAACAAAAATATGACGGGGCAACGATTACTGTATTTCCATTATCACCAATTCCATTGCTGGTTCACTTCGGAAAACTAATTTCTGATACAGTTCCTGTCGAGATTTATCAATATGACCGAAGTAAACAGGTGTGGGTAAGAAGTGCCCCTAGAGATCAAGAAGTCAAAGAATTGGAGTTAGAGGTTTCGTTTTCACCAAACGAGTCGGATATTTTGGTGGTTACAATAGAAATTACCAGCAAAATTCGCCCGTCCGATGTAGTGACAGCTTTAGAAAATAAACCGTATAAGCATCTTAATATCTATATTCCTGAACCTAAAATTGATGCTGTGTTGTTTCATCATGATGTGAAAAGAATCAAGGAAACGTTTCAAAATGAGATATTAAGGCTTCGTCAAGAACATGATGTTAATGAAATTCATTTGTTTTATGCAGGTCCAGCAGGACTTGCAGTCGAACTAGGTCGCTGTATCAATGAGACAATGTTTCCATATGTTCATTTATATCATTTTAATGAACGGGAGATCCCTAGATATCAATATGCTTTTACTATATAAAATTCACAATCAAATTAGGGGCATTTTTGCACGAAAAAATAGGGATAGAAGTTTTCTAACGGGTTTTGTTTTCGGGCGCAAAACAAAAAATGGCATGCAAAATGACGTGCGAACTGACATAAGTTTTAGCACGTCATTTTTTATTGTTTATTTAAACTTGCATCAAGACTTAGAATCGAGAAACGACAGATATCGTTTATTTTAATTACGTATAAGTCTTCCCTATAGATATTAAGGCGATTTTTTCAATAAACACTTATTGGTACTAACAGGAATAGATAGTTGAATAAAATAAGAACAAAAAAGACCTTACCATCAAATAATGTGACTTTCCATTTGGTCAAAAATCAATAATTAACACAGAGCTAAAAACAAAAAAAGGAGTGGAAAGCATGGGCTATGAAAAAACAAAGGAAGAAATAAGAGATGTCGTTTTATCTGGATATCCTCTGTTGCATGTTATTACGGACGATGAAAGACCGGTGATCGAAACATTTCATTGGATTTCCAATAAATATTCGAGAAAATATGATGTACTAACGTGGAATTATTCGAGTGGATTGGTATTAGAAACTGGTGAAATAAAAACCGAAGAGGTTCGTAATCCTTTGGATTTGTTTAAAAAAATAAAAGGATATCCAAGAAATGCAATCTTTGTATTGCATGACTTTCATATTTTCTTTCAAAACAAAGAAATATTGCTGGAATTAAAAGATACGGTATTGCATATTGCGGTTCCGGTGACCAACGAATTTTTGTGGAAGCGTTATTCTAACGTGGATCATCGTATTTATAAGCATATTGTCATTACGTCGCCGAAACAAGAAGTTCCTTTGGAATTGAATAAATTAATGCATGTCATCCGTTTTGGGCTTCCTGGTCGAAAAGAAATTGAAGAAATGATTGATGTTATTACAAAAAAAACAACAGAACAGCGTAAGATGAGCAAAGAAGAAAAAGAAAGAATCATTAATGCGTCATTAGGTTTAACCGAAACGGAAATTTTTAACGCGTATATCAAATCGATGTTGAAAAATAAAGGAAAAATTGATCCGAAAACCGTAGCCAATGAAAAGCGTCAAATCGTCGAAAAAGAAGGGGTATTAGAATATTACGAACCCGATGTGTCGATCAGTGAAATCGGTGGTCTAAAGCCATTGATTGATTGGATTCAAAAGCGAAAAATTGCTTATAATGAAGAGATTCGAAAAAAGTATGGATTGAATTTGCCAAAAGGGCTGTTAATGACTGGAATTCAAGGGTGCGGAAAAAGCTACACGGCAAAAGCGATTGCCAACTTTTTAGAAGTGCCGATGCTGCGGCTAGATATCGGGGCTTTGATGAACAAATGGTTAGGGCAGAGTGAAGAAAACATTCGAAAAGCGATTCAATTAGCAGAAAACATCGCTCCTTGCGTTTTGTTTATCGATGAGATTGATAAAGCAATTCCGGATCCGACTAGCAGCAATACTCATGAAGTAAGCAAACGGATTTTGTCTACGTTGCTTACATGGCTACAAGAAAAAAAGAGTCCTGTTTTTGTTGTAGCTACCGCAAACAATATCGAAAATCTTCCTCCAGAGTTCATGAGAAAAGGAAGATTTGATGAAATCTTTTTCGTCGATCTTCCAAAAAAACAAGAGAGAAAAGAAATATTTGCGATTCATTTAAAGAAAAAGGGATATGATCCAAGAAAATTTGATCTAGACTTGCTTACGGAAAAAACCGAAGGGTTTTCTGGCAGTGAAATCGAGGCATTAATTAATGAAGGCATTTTCCAGGCTGCTTATGATCAAAAAAGTTTAGAAATGACGTATTTATTAAAAGAAATTGAACAAACTAGCCCATTAAGTCAGACCATGGGGGATAGATTAAAACAAATTCAAGAATGGGCAATACAAAATAAATTGAGACGGGCGAATTATTAAAAAATGATTTTTAATCGAAAGAAACGGCATTTTTCGCTGTTTCTTTTTTCTTGTGCGCCCGGCATGGGTGTAATCTATCAAGGAGGAAATGGCGAATCCCATGGGAACTTCAAGAGGGGGAGAGCAGAGATTGGAATAAATAGGGGATATCGTTTGCGTAGAAAAGGAAAATCTTTTAACAGCTTTAAAATAAGTGGAATGCAATAAAGGCAGTCATGCCATAGATGGTATGTCCGCAAAAGACCTGCGAAGGCACTTCCATGAAAACTGGAAAACCTTATGGAAAGCGTCAAGAGAGGAAACCTGCCAACCTTCTCCGGTCCGTCGAATCGAAATACCGAAAGCGAACGGGTAGAGTAAGGCTGCTAGGAATTCCTACCGTGACAGACCGTTTCATCCAACAAGCAATTGCCCAAGTGCTCATACCGATTTATGACCCTGCGTTTTCGGAAAACAGTTATGGATTTCGTCAAAACAAAAGGGGACGCGACGCGGTTAGGGAAGCAAAAGGGTACATCAAAGAAGGATATCGCTAGGTAAGTGGATTTGGCTTAGAAAGACTCTTGCAAATTTAAAGGAATTTTTGCGCTTTATTTCCTCAAAAATCTGGAGTATTGCGTAAAGCTTTCCGTTTATTTTTACAAAAGAGTCGTTAAGATGGACTGGCATGAAGCATCTGCGGACATCTGGCGAAAGGGGCGACCGCCATTCCTTGTTTCGCCAGGCATTTTGCCTAACATGTCCGCCACTTTATGTAAAGCCGTGTATTTAATTTTGTAAATATATTTCTATGAAATAATGCGATAATGTGAAAGCAAAATAAAATGAAAATTTACATTATGATTTACTCTGTTTTTTTGGGGTCTGTTTTTTCTGGGAATGGAATGATGATTCCTTTGGCTGATTTTTTTTCTTTCGAACGCTGTATTTTTTGAGATACCCATTCTGATTCTAATCGCCTGATAAAATAATTCCAAATATCTTTTAATTGAGGAAAAAGATGAAATTCACTTCTTGGTGGATAATCGATTTTTAAATCAATGCCACAAAGCTCGTTTACTCGATCAAACACGTCAAATAATACATTTCCCAATCGGTTTTTTCCGGTTGGAGAAGTCAAGGAAAATAATTCAGTAACATAGGTATATGGAGTAAGTTCATGAGATTCTACTGGAAATTCTGCATGATCCACCACTGCTTGAACAATAAATTCCCAAATATCTTTTCCATACCTTTGTTGAATGGACATCATCGCTTTTCCTGGCTTGGTGATAACCAAGCCAGTTTACACCTCCTTATCCGTATTCAAAATAAACATCCATGAACAATAAGACCAGAAGATCAGGAATGGAAAGTAATAAACTTCCGATAATGTATATTATCAGAATATGATTTTGATGGGAAATGAATCAAAATAATCTCTTTTTCCGTGAAAATGCACGTGCTTGGATTGGTCATTTTCATGCCCGGGTGGAGGGCAAAACGTTGCCCATGGATCTTTTCCGTGAAAATGCAGGACTGACGCGAGATTTTCATCCCCGGGTGGAGGGCAAAGCGCGCTGCCCATGGATCTTTTCTGTGAAAATAATGAATCCATGAGCGGTTATTTTCATGCTTGGGTGGCGAGTAAAAGCTTACTCATGGATGTTTTTTGGAGCCTTAAAAATCCTATTGAAGCTTTAAAATCCACTAAAAGGAAAATTTAGATGAATGTTAGAAACCATCCAATAACTTGAAAGAAACATGATTCCAATCAAAGAAGGCAAATCAATTATTCATTACCTTCGTTTTTTATTTTTTCTGCTTCCTTTTTGAAATTTTCTATAATTTCCCTCATCTTTCTTTCATGTTCTTTATCTACTTTTTCGATAATTTCTTTTGGATCAACTGAATTCTTTTTTCTTCTTTCTGATGGTGGTTGAAATGACATAGCTTCTAACTCCTTTTTTATACTTGGAGAGCATGGCAATCCATCAGTGTGCTGTTAGATTTTCTAACATTCAGACTTATTACTCGGATTTATTGTGTCTTTTACATTCTACAAGCGATTTCTCTCCATTATTCTTTGTAATATGTTATGTTTTGTGATTGCTAAATAAAACTGGCTCTCATGTTCTTTTGGTGAAAAGTCAAGATAATCGAGAATGAGAAGCTTAAAAATTCTAATTTACACACTAACTTTCTCAATTAGCTATCCCCCTGTCGCCAAGATTGCGTAAGAACCAATTTTGCTCGTCGGTTACATGTTTTCGTATGATTTAAGCTAATAAAAAGCGAATTGTTATATAAATAAAGTAACAAGAAAAAAGGTTTGTTAGAAACGTGTCTTAGTTAAACGAAGGGTAGCTTGATCACTCTTTTTCAATTCAGATTCATAATTCACCAATAAAGATGCGTAAACGAAATGATATTAGAATTAACAAACAAACACAAAGAACAGTAAAAACATCATTGGATTGAAAATTATTCGCAAAGAATCAATAAAAATCACAATAAAGTAAAATAAAATAACATAAAATGAAAAAAAGAACCTGCCATTTGACAGGTCGAGGTGATCATATGAAAAAAGAAAAAAGGAGGAATGAGAGGAAAAAATGAAGCATGTACCAACCTTCTTCTCCGTTTAATGTTAGTATATACTGTTTTCTCTGTTTTATTCCGTTTTGTGCATATTGTTTTCTTCGTGTTTTTGCAACAAAAATTCTAGATAGTCTTTCAGAGAATTTATTGGATTGTTTCTTTGTGTGTATTTGCTTATTTCATGTAATCGATAAAGATCCATCAGTAAATTTCGATATTGGTTGAATAAGGTATATATCGCATTGACTTGTTCAAATGGCATGTTTTCCAAATCGTTTTTAATTAAATCGAGTAATCGTTTCCGTTCCACTTCTTCTTGATCGAAGAGAAGCATTAAACGATCCGATTTGTCAATAATTCCAAATTTCATCAAAACGTCTTCCTCGTTTTTTACATCCAATTCTTCTAGAATTCGTTTGGCAACCGAAACGGGTATATTTTTGATATACCCTTTTTCTAATTGTCCGATATAAGTGCCATTCATTCCGATTCGCCTGGAAAGTTCCCTTCCGGAAACCCCTTTTGCTAACCGCACCTGTTTCACGAATGCAGCAAACTCCACCGACATTGTGTTTCCTCCTTTTATTTATTCCATGTCTACTATATCATTTTTTAACATCTAACGCAAAATAAATTTGATTTTATACAACAATTGCTATAAAATGAAAATGTATATAACATATAACACATAAATAATGAAAAATAAAAACAACATTAATAACGGAATCAGACAAACGGGGTTGGGAATAGAGATATAGAGAAGCGGGGAGGGGATCGGAATGGGACTTCCTAAGAAAAAGCCGAGCTTCACATTTATCATCAAACCGTCAAAAAAGGACCGAGATGGAAAGAAAGTGGTCGAGGAGCTAGTCCATCGGACGATCCAGAAAGTTCTAAGTGAAGAGAGAAACGAAGTATAGTATAATAGAAGAAACGAAACCTCATTGCAAAACAATGAGGTTTTTTTATTGTGATTGGGGTGAAACGGATGAGTAGCGAAAACATCGCCGCCATTTATGTACGTGTATCGACCGAGAAAGAAGAACAAAGACTTTCACCGGAAAACCAGCGAAAAATTTGTGAAGTAGAAGCGGAATCAAAAGGGCTAAAAGTGGAATATTACTATGAAGACCGATCTACTGGAACAAGCATCACAGAACGGGAAGACATGCAACTACTATTGGAAGATGCGAAAAAAGGTTACTTTAAAACGGTTATTTTTGCTTCTTTGTCTCGTTTTTCGCGTGACTTAACCGATTCATTAAATATGAAGCGAATTTTAGTAGATGCATTGGGGATTCGGTTAATTTCGGTCGATGAAAATTTTGATTCATTAGTAGATAAGGATTCAAATAAATTCGAATTACATCAGTTGATCAATGAAAACTACGCAAAACAAATTTCAAATGCGTCAAGACGTGGGATCAAAGCACGAGCAATGCAAGGAAATTTTACTGGGTCGTTTGCTCCTTATGGTTATCGAAAAGTCATCAAAGACGGCAAAAAAACGTTAGAAATTAACAAAGATGAAGCAGCGATTGTTCGTTTAATTTATCACTGGTATGTCCATAATGGCATGGGAGAAAAAGCGATTGTCAACGCGTTAAATGAACAAAACATTCCGTCTCCTCGTGGTGGTCTTTGGGGAGTAACGACCATTCAACGAATTCTGCAAAATGAAGCATATACAGGAAGAAATGTCTATAGTAAATATGCTGTTCAATTTATTTATGATTTAAATAATCCTACAAACCGAAGAAAACGTTTGGTCCAAAAATCCAAGGATGAATGGATGAGAAACGAAGGGAAAGATTGGGAAGCGATTATTGATGAGGATACATTCCAAAAAGCGCAGGAAATCCGTCAAGTACGCGGTGGAGGTACAAGAGGTGGTGTAAGAAACGTTAAAGTCAATCCGTTTTCTGGTTTGATTAAATGTAAACATTGCGGAAGCAGTTTTGTTTCGATGTTATCCGGTAAACGAGGAAAGAAAGGGCAACAATATCGTTATTTAATTTGTTCCAGCAGAAGACGAATGGGAGCAGCAGCATGCGAAAACGATCTTTGGATTCCGCTTGAAGAATTTCGTAATTCCCTACTTGCCCACATTACCGAGCAATTAAAGAAATGGATTGATGTAGAAAACATTACCGAAAACCTTACGATCCCTGCTTCCAATAAAGAAAAAGACGCAGAAAAAGAAATCGAAAAAGTGGAAAGAAAGCTGCTGAACACAAGAAGACACCTATTCGAATTGAGAAAAGAATTTAAAAATGGGGACGTATCCAAAGAGCAGTATGAATTTGAAAAAGTCGAATACGAAAAAGAAATTGAAGCGTTGGAAAAACGATTAAATAAGTTAAAAAAAATCAAAGAACAAAAACACGACGATGAACTGGTTAAAAGAAGAATCAAAAACGCGCTAAACGATTTAGCCAATTTGAATTATGAAAATGTAGCGGAACTCCAGCTCGTTTTAAAACAGATCGTCGATGAAATTACCGTGGATAAACACGGAAATACCGAGATCTTTACACCACTCGGAACATTAACGTAAATTCACGTGAATTTTTTTTAAAATGTTCGTTATGCAATCATAATATGTTACGAATGCGATGCAAAAGCTTGGGGTCAAGGGGCGCTCGCAAGCTGTGATTGAATTGCTTCGAATGGGCGAACTGAAACTTTAAACAATGCCGGCTTTTCCCTTTCCGGGTGGCCGGCTGTTATGTTCCTTTGCGGCCGGACGAGGCTTTGCCGCCTGTCTGGCCTTTTGTCTGCAGCGGCGTTCTATATTATTTTGTATTGATTATGTCCCTCGGTATTGTAAAATGAAAAATAGAATGGCCGTTGGCTGAGGCACGTTGTTTTGGGGCCAGGCCGCGAAAATGATCAAGGGGAGATTGTATGTCGTCTGCGATGAACGAAAAAACGGTTGCCGAGTTGGAAAAATTGCTTCGCTATATCGCCGCCAACTTAAAACAGCGCGGCCGCGAAATTTTAACGAACTACCCCATCACGCCTCCGCAGTTTGTCGCGTTGCAATGGCTGCTTGAAGAAGGGGACTTGACGGTTGGCGAGTTATCGAACAAAATGTATTTGGCGTGCAGCACGACGACCGACTTGGTCGATCGTATGGAGCGAAACGGTCTCGTCGCCCGAGTGCGTGATGAACATGATCGGCGCGTCGTCCGCATTCACCTGCTCGAAAAAGGCGAGCGCATCATTGAGGAAGTGATTGAAAAACGCCAGCGCGATTTGGCCCAAGTGCTGGAAAACTTTTCGGATGAAGAAATTGTCGTTTTTGAGCGCTGTTTGCGCAAACTGCATCAAGAAATGATGAAAGAATGAGGCGATCACTTGGAAAGAGCAATTGGTGTCATTGATTCAGGAGTCGGCGGCTTAACCGTCGCCAAAGAAATTATGCGGCAGCTGCCAAAGGAACAGATCATTTACCTTGGCGACACCGCCCGCTGTCCGTACGGGCCGCGCCCGGTTGAAGAAATTCGCCGATTTACATGGCAGATGATTCACTACTTGCGGCAATATCCGTTGAAAATGCTTGTCATTGCCTGCAACACGGCAACCGCGGTCGCGCTCGATGAAGTGCGGGAGCGGCTTGACATTCCAGTGCTCGGCGTCGTTCATCCCGGCGCCCGCGCCGCCTTGAAGGCGACAAAAAATGGGCATATTGGCGTGATCGGCACGATCGGCACGGTGAGAAGCAAGGCGTACGAAAAGGCGCTCCAATCGATCAATCCGCACGTCCATGTCGAAAGCTTGGCGTGCCCGAAGTTTGTCCCTCTGGTCGAAAGCGGCGATTTTGAAGGGGAGAAAGCGAAGGCGGTCGTCGCCGAGTCGCTTGCTCCGCTGCGCCCGCTGCCGATTGACGTGCTTATTTTAGGCTGTACGCATTATCCGCTGCTTGCCCCGCTGATCCGGGCCTACATGGGCAAAAAAGTGAAACTGATTTGCTCGGGCGGTGAAACGGCCCGCGAAGTGAGCGCCATTTTGCATCACAGCCACCTTCTTTATACGGGCCAGCGCGAGCCGGAGCATTTGTTTTTTACGACCGGTCCGAAAGAGCTTTTTGAAAAGATTTCAAGAAAGTGGTTTGGCAGACCGATCGGCACGGTGGAATCGATTCGCCTGTAGGCAAAAAAATCCTTTAGCGCATAGACGCTAAAGGATTTTTTTATTCTATTTTGGACAGCGGCTCGTATACATAGTAGTACAAACCACGAGTAGGAGGGAACGTCAATGGGCAAACGGACGGTTCATAGATGGACGGCGCCGGTGCTCGCTTCGCTTTTGCTGCTCGGCGGCTGCGGCTTGTTTGGCCAAGATGAAGCAGTGAAGGAAATTGATCCGCCGCAAGACACGAGCTATGTAAAAGACGGCCAGGCGCTCGAGGAGGCAACGAAAGGGAAAGAGGGGGCCAAAGAGGAAGCGAAGGCGACCGAGACGGTCAAGCGAGAGCTTTACCTGATTGACAAAAACGGATATGTCGTGCCGCAAACGGTTGAGTTGCCAAAAACGCAGGCTGTTGCGAAACAAGTGCTTGAGTATTTGGTTGAAGACGGCCCGGTGTCGAATATGTTGCCGAACGGTTTCCGCGCCGTCATTCCGGCAGGGACAACCGTGCTTGGCACCAAACTTGAAAAAGACGGGACGTTGATCGCCGATTTTTCACCGGAATTCAAGCAATACAAACCGGAAGACGAAAAGCGGATTTTGCAAGCCATTGTGTGGACGTTGACGCAGTTTGACAACATTAAGCGCGTCAAAATCCGCATTAACGGTTATGACCAAGAGGTGATGCCGGTCAATAAAACGCCGATTCAAGACGGGGTGAGCCGCGCCGACGGCATCAACATGGAGGCGGGCGGTGTGCCGGACATTACGAATACGCATCCCGTCACCGTGTATTTTGTTGCCCAACAGGGAGAAACGACGTATTATGTCCCTGTGACAAGACGTGTTTCCAACCAAGAGAAAGATGATATCGCGGCGGCGGTCCATGAACTTATTCAAGGGCCGGAACATGGCAGCGGGCTTGTCGGCGTCTTCCAGCCGGACGCCAAGCTGCTTGACAAGCCAAAATACGAAGATGGCCAAGTCACGCTCAATTTTAACGAAGGCATTTTTGGCAGCAACAAGAAAAATGTGATTTCTGACGTCGTCTTGAACTCGCTTGTGTTGTCGCTCACCGAGCAAAGCGGCGTTGAGAGCGTCACGATTACGGTGAACGGCAAAGCCGATCTTGTTACGGAAGACGGCAAACCGCTCACAAAACCGGTCGCCCGCCCACAAAACGTCAATACCGGGGCGTTTTAACATCTTTCCGAAAGAAGTCTCCCGCTTCTAAGCAAAGTGAAAGTGGGAGATGAATGTCGGTTGGCGTTAGCCAACGAATAGGATAAAATAAGGTTAGAACGGACCCCTTCGGAACGAAGGAAAGCGTAAAGGGTTCTTGTGTGTGGCTTACCGTTCGGCGAACACGCACAAGTCGCTTGAAGCCCCCGCCTCTAAGCGAAGCGTAGGTGGTGGGGTGTTCACCCAAGCTGGAAACGAATAGGCTGTTATGGTATAACAAAGAGGTGGAAGCGTGCTCCGCCTCTTTGTTTTTTGGCAACGGCGGCACGGAGTCGTGATGCAGGGAAGGAGGCAGGACCGACCGGCTCCTGCTGGCAAACGGGAAGGAAAAAGGAGGAAGAGTGAATGAGAGCAGACGGACGACATAACCGTGAGCTGCGCCCTGTACATATACAGCCGCATTATGTGAAACATGCCGAAGGGTCCGTGTTGATTGAAATCGGCGACACGAAAGTGATTTGCACGGCGACGGTGGAAGAAAAAGTGCCGCCGTTTATGCGCGGCGGCGGAAAAGGATGGATCACCGCCGAATATGGGATGCTGCCGCGGGCGACAGAGCAGCGGAATGCGAGGGAGGCAAGCAAAGGGAAAGTGTCGGGGAGGACGATGGAAATTCAACGCCTGATCGGCCGCGCGCTCCGCTCGGTCGTTGAGTTGGAGCGGCTTGGCGAACGAACGGTTTGGATCGATTGCGACGTCATTCAGGCGGACGGCGGAACGCGCACCGCCTCGATCACCGGCGGCTACGTGGCGCTCGTGCTGGCGCTTTCCAAGTTCGTTGACGAAGGGAAGCTCGAGGCGCTTCCAATCCGCGATTTTCTTGCCGCTACGTCCGTTGGCATCGATCCGGAGCATGGCGTTGTGCTCGATTTGAATTACGATGAAGACGCGCGGGCAAAAGTCGATATGAACGTCGTCATGACCGGATCCGGCCAGTTTGTTGAAATTCAAGGGACCGGGGAAGAAGCGACTTTTTCTCGCGCCGAGCTCGATGAATTGCTTGAGGCGGCGCACATCGGCATTGAACAGCTGATCGCCGTGCAGCGCCGCGTTTTGGGCGATTGGGCGGCTCGCATCGGGACGAAGCAAGAAGCGAAGCAGGAGGAGGGGACAGAGTGAACAAGATTGTGATCGCGACGAAAAATGCCGGAAAAGTGCGCGAATTTGCCGCTTTGTTTGCGAAGCGGGGCATCGACGTCAAATCGCTGCTTGATTTTCCGGACGTTCCGGACGTCGAGGAGACGGGAAGCACGTTTGCCGAAAACGCCCGGTTAAAAGCGGAAGCCATATCTCGCCGTTTCGGCTGCCCGGTGATCGCCGATGATTCCGGGCTCGTGGTCGATGCGCTCGGCGGCCGGCCGGGCGTCTATTCAGCCCGCTATGCCGGTGAAGACAAAAACGATGCGCGCAACATCGCGAAGCTGCTTCACGAGTTGGAAGGCGTGCCGATAGAACAGCGCACCGCCCGGTTTCATTGCGCACTGGCGGTCGCCATCCCCGGGCGGCCGACGGCCGTTGTGGAGGCGGCGTGCGAAGGGTACATCGCCGAAGCGCCGCGGGGAGAAGGCGGTTTTGGCTATGACCCCGTCTTTTATCTTCCGGAAAAGGGGAAGACGATGGCGGAACTCACCCCGGAAGAGAAAAATGAGATCAGCCACCGGGCGAAGGCGCTGGCCAAGCTTGACGAGCAATGGGATGACATCATGGGAGGGGAGGGACGGACGGAATGAAAGCGGTCGTTGTAAGCGACAGCCACGGGCTCAGCGGCGAACTCTCCGCCATTGTCGAGCGCCATCGCCATGAAGCCGATCTGTTTATTCATTGCGGCGATTCCGAGCTGTCGGCTCAAGCGGCCGAACTTGCTCCATTTGTTGTCGTGCGCGGCAACTGCGATGTTGAAGCGGCGTTTCCGAATGAGCGGACCGAGGAGGCGGAAGGCCTTCGCTTTCTCATCACGCACGGCCATTTGTACGGCGTCAAAACGTCGCTGCTGCGCCTCTACTACCGGGCGAAAGAAACGAGCGCCCATGTCGTTTGTTTCGGCCATTCCCACCTGGCTGGGGCCGAGCAAATCGAGGGGGTGCTGTTCATCAATCCCGGCAGCATCGCCTTGCCGCGCGGGAGAAAAGAAAGAACGTACGCGGTGCTGACCGCTGCAAACGGCCGGGCGACAGTGGAATTTTACGACACAGCAGGGAAGCCGGTCCCAGGCTTGCAACAAACGTTTTCCATCTAGGCGGACAAAGCGTCCGCCTTTTTCGTTTTCCGGACGTTTTCAAGAGGCCGACGGGTTTCTCGAGCCGGCGGCGTTGCGTTGCTTTTGCGAATGGGGAAACATAGCTTCTTCCCTCTTCACTGCTGGGCGAAGAAAAAATTTTTTAAACGGCAAATCCTTGATTCTATCACATTGTAAGCGCATACAAGTAGTTTGACGAATCGAAATTTTCAAAAAAACGTTATTGACGGCGCGGTCGTTTCGGATTATTATAATTTTCAAACAAGAGAAACGCCTCAAACACATCACCGAGCCGTTTAAAGCAACCGTTGACTGATCAAGGAAGAGGGGAACCGAAGTGGGCGAACAATGGATCTTTTTAAACGGAGAATTTGTGACAAAAGAAAACGCCAAAATTTCCGTGTATGACCATGGATTTTTGTATGGGGACGGCGTATTTGAAGGCATCCGCGTCTACAGCGGCAACGTCTTCCGCCTTGAGGAGCACATAGATCGGCTGTACAATTCGGCCAAGTCGATTTTGCTCGACATTCCGTACACGAAGGAAGAAATGATTGGCCACGTGCTCGAAACGATCCGCCGCAACGGCTATCAGGATGCATACATTCGCTTAGTCGTTTCGCGCGGGGTCGGCGATTTGGGCCTTGATCCGTACAAATGCAAAACGCCGCAAATCGTCATTATCGTGGAGCCGCTCGCGCTCTTTCCAAAACATTTATATGAAACCGGCATCGAAGTGGTGACAGTAGCGACGCGCCGCAACCGCTCTGATGTGCTGAGTCCGAAGGTCAAATCGCTCAACTATTTGAACAATGTTCTCGTGAAGATCGAAGCGCATTTGGCCAACGTGAGCGAGGCGCTGATCTTAAACGACCAAGGATATGTGGCCGAAGGTTCCGGCGACAACGTCTTCATCATTAAAAACGGCGTCATTTACACGCCTCCAGGGTATGTCGGGGCGCTGGAAGGCATCACGCGTCAGGCGATTATGGAAATTGCCGTTGATCTCGGCTATACGGTGAAAGAGGAGCCGTTCACCCGCCATGACGTGTATGTGGCAGATGAAGTGTTTTTAACCGGGACGGCAGCCGAAGTCATTTCCGTCATTAAAGTCGATGGCCGGACGATCGGCGACGGGACGCCGGGTCCGCATACGAAGCGGCTGCTTGAAGAATTCCGCCGCCGCGTAGTCGTCGAAGGAGTAAAGGTGTATCCGACGAACGCCAATGTCAGTTGAGCAAGAATGACAACCATATAGCGAGAAAGCGTTGACGAGGATAAGTAGTCAGCGGGGCCAACATCCACAGAGAGCCGGGGGAGCTGCGAACCGGTGATGTTGCCGCTTGATGAACTCACCTCCGAGCGCCGGCTTGAACGCAGATTCGCCAGTAGGGCCGGACGGGTGGGGATGTGCGCTTCACCCGTTACAAAAAACGAGCAGCCGGTTTCGGCTGGCTGCTCCTGAGGCGGCCGTCATGGCCGTGAAGAAGGGTGGTACCGCGGAAAGGAAACCTTTTCGCCCCTTTGGCTGGAAATGCCAGTCATGGTGGGTGAAAAGGTTTTTTATATGGATCACAACCAACGGGGAGGATCGACGATGGCAAAGATGAACGTGGAGGAGCAGGCGAAGACGAAGACGAGGATGAGCGGGTCGATGATGTTGATCGAAGCGCTGAAGGCGGAGCAAGTCGAAGTCATTTTCGGCTATCCGGGCGGCGCGGTGCTTCCGCTTTACGATGAGCTGTATAAAGCCGGTGTGTTTCACGTCTTGACGCGGCACGAGCAGGGAGCCATTCATGCGGCGGAAGGGTACGCGCGCATTTCGGGAAAACCGGGGGTCGTCATCGCAACATCGGGGCCGGGAGCGACCAACATCGTCACCGGACTGACCGACGCCATGATGGATTCGTTGCCGCTCGTCGTGTTCACTGGGCAAGTAGCGACGAGCGTCATCGGCTCGGACGCCTTTCAGGAAGCCGATGTCGTCGGGATTACGATGCCGATTACGAAACACAACTACCAAGTGCGCGACATCAGTGAGCTGCCGAAAATCATCAAAGAGGCGTTCCACATCGCAACGACTGGACGGCCGGGGCCGGTGTTGATCGATATTCCGAAAGACATCACAACGGCCGAAGGGGAATTCGATTACGATGAAGAAGTTTGCTTGCCTGGGTATCAGCCGACGACGCAGCCGAACCATTGGCAAATCCGCCGTCTTGTCGAGGCGGTCAGCCAGTCGAAGCGGCCGGTCATTTTAGCCGGCGCCGGCGTCTTGCACGCCGACGCGGCAAACGAATTGCGGCAGTACGCCGAGCAGCAAAACATTCCGGTCGTTCATACGCTTCTTGGCCTTGGCGGCTTCCCGGCAGACCATCCGCTTTTCTTGGGGATGGCGGGCATGCACGGGACGTACACGGCGAACATGGCGCTCTATGAGTGCGATTTGCTTATCAACATCGGCGCCCGTTTTGACGACCGGGTCACCGGCAACTTGAAATACTTCGCGCCAAAGGCGACTGTCGCTCATATCGACATCGACCCGGCGGAAATCGGCAAAAACGTGCCGACCAAAATTCCGATTGTCAGCGACGCCAAAGCGGCGCTGCAGGAACTGATCGCCCAGCAAGGCAAACCGGCTGACAACGCGGCGTGGCTCGAACAGCTCAATGAGTGGAAGCGGCGCTTCCCGCTCCATTACGAGCCGGAAGCCGGGACGATCAAGCCGCAAAAGCTTGTCGAAATGATTTACGAATTGACAAATGGCGAAGCGATCGTCACAACGGACGTCGGCCAGCACCAAATGTGGGCGGCGCAATATTACAAGTTCAATCGACCGCACCGGTGGGTGACGTCCGGGGGGCTCGGCACGATGGGCTTTGGGCTTCCGGCAGCGATCGGCGCCCAGCTGGCGGATCGGAGCGCGACCGTCGTTTCCATCGTCGGCGACGGCGGTTTCCAAATGACGCTTCAAGAGCTGTCGGTCATTCAAGAGCTGGGGTTGCCAATTAAAATCGTCATCGTCAACAACCAGGCGCTCGGCATGGTGCGGCAATGGCAGGAGCTGTTTTACGAAAAACGGTACTCCCATTCGCTCATCCCGAATCAGCCGGATTTTGTAAAACTCGCTGAAGCATACGGCATACCGGGGCTGCGGGCGAAGACGGAGGCGGAAGCAGCTGAAGTGTTAAAACAAGCGTTTGCGATGGACGGCCCGGTGCTGTTGGATTTCCACGTCCGCGCCGACGAGAACGTGTATCCGATGGTGGCGCCCGGCAAAGGGCTTCATGAAATGGTGGGGGTGAAAGCGTGCGAAGAATTATCACGATGACGGTCAACAACCGCCCGGGCGTGTTAAACCGCATCACCGGGCTGTTTACGAAGCGGCATTACAATATCGAAAGCATCACCGTCGGGCATACGGAAATCGATGGAGTCTCGCGGATGACATTTGTCGTCAATGTCGACGACGAACGGACCGCGGAACAAATTATCAAACAGCTAAACAAGCAGATCGATGTATTGAAAGTCAATGACATCACGGATCAGGCGATCGTCGCCCGTGAGCTGGCGCTTGTGAAAGTGGCGGCTGCTCCGGCGATCCGCCAAGAAATCTACACGCTCATTGAGCCGTTCCGCGCCTCGATCGTCGACGTCAGCAAAGACAGCCTCGTCATTCAAGTCACCGGCGAGCCGGAAAAAGTCGAGGCGTTGATTGAGCTGTTGCGCCCCTATGGCATCAAAGAAGTGGCGCGCACCGGTACGACCGCGTTCACCCGCGGGGCGCAAAAAGCGGCGGCCAACCAGAAAACGGCGTTTATCATTTAACGGCCGCTGTCTCCGTTGCAATGATCGTTGTCAAAACATTGTCGATACGAATAACCGCGCCTGTGCGCAATGAGGGCGCATGGCGGCCCATTTACACTACACGACAAAGGAGAGGGTAATCATGGCAAAAGTCTACTATAACGGGGATGCAAACGAACAATATTTGCAAGGGAAAACGGTCGCGATCATCGGCTACGGCTCACAAGGCCACGCCCATGCGCAAAACTTGCGCGACAGCGGCGTCCGCGTCATTGTCGGGTTGCGCAAAGGGAAATCGTGGGAGCAGGCGGAACAGGACGGCTTTGAAGTATACTCGGTGCGCGAAGCGGCAAAACAAGCGGATATTGTGATGGTGTTGCTGCCGGATGAGAAACAGCCGGCTGTCTACAAGGAAGAGATTGAACCGGGGCTTGAACCGGGCAACGCGCTTGTGTTTGCGCACGGGTTTAACATTCATTTCAGCCAAATCGTCCCGCCGGAGCATGTCGATGTCTTCTTGGTGGCGCCGAAAGGACCAGGCCATCTCGTGCGTCGCACATATGCGGAAGGAGCCGGGGTGCCGGCGCTCATCGCCGTTTATCAAGATGTAACCGGACACGCGAAAGAAACGGCGCTCGCCTATGCGAAAGCGATTGGTGCTGCTCGAGCTGGGGTGTTGGAGACAACGTTCAAAGAAGAGACGGAAACCGACTTGTTCGGTGAACAAGCGGTGCTGTGCGGCGGGCTGACGGCGCTCATCAAGGCCGGGTTTGAAACGCTCGTTGAAGCCGGGTATCAGCCGGAAGTCGCCTATTTCGAGTGTTTGCATGAAATGAAGCTCATCGTTGATCTTCTTTATGAAGGCGGTTTGTCGTGGATGCGCTATTCGATTTCCGATACGGCGCAATGGGGCGACTTTATCACCGGCCCGCGCATTATTAACGACGCTGTGAAAGCGGAAATGAAAAAGGTGCTCTATGACATCCAAACCGGCAAATTCGCGAAAAGCTGGATTTTGGAAAACCAAGCGAACCGTCCGGAGTTCAACGCCATCAACCGGCGTGAGAATGAGCATTTGATTGAGATTGTCGGACGCGAACTGCGAAGCATGATGCCGTTTGTGAAGGCAAAACAAATCGAGGCGGTGGTGCCAGGTGCGAAACATTAAGTTTTTTGATACCACATTGCGTGATGGGGAACAATCCGCTGGTGTGAACTTGAATTTGCAAGAAAAGTTGGAAATTGCCCGTCAGCTTGAACGGCTGCGGGTTGACATCATCGAGGCGGGCTTCCCCGCCTCATCGAAAGGCGATTTTGAGGCGGTCAAACAAATTGCCGAAACGGTGAGAACATGCTCGGTCACCGGGCTGTCGCGCTCGGTCCGAAGCGATATTGATGCGGCGTGGGAGGCGTTAAAAGGCGGCGCGGAGCCGCGGCTCCACCTATTCATCGCCACCTCGCCGATCCATATGGTGCATAAATTGCGGATGACGCCGGAACAAGTGATTGAAGCGGCGGTTGAGGCAGTGAAATACGCGAAGCGCTTTTTCCCGATCGTCCAATGGTCAGCGGAAGATGCGTGCCGGAGCGAGCTGCCGTTTTTGGCGAAAATCGTCGCCGAAGTGATCAAAGCCGGCGCCTCGGTCATCAACATTCCGGATACGGTCGGCTATATTACGCCGAAAGAATACGGGGAAATTTTCCTCTATTTGCAAAACAATGTTCCGAATATTGAAAATGTTTCACTCTCCGCTCATTGTCATGATGACTTGGGCATGGCGGTGGTGAACTCGCTGTCGGCCATTGAACATGGAGCGACGCAGGTCGAGTGCACGATCAACGGCATCGGCGAGCGGGCCGGCAATGCGGCGCTTGAGGAAATCGCTGTCGCCCTTCACATCCGCAAAGATTATTATCAAGTGGAAACGCGCCTCAATTTGCAAGAAATTAAGCGCACAAGCAATCTCGTCAGCAAGCTGACCGGGGTCGTCGTTCCACCCAACAAAGCGGTCGTCGGCAAAAACGCGTTTGCGCATGAATCCGGCATCCATCAAGACGGCGTCTTAAAAGAAAAAACGACGTACGAAATCATTTCACCGGAGCTCGTCGGCGTGCCGTCGAATTCGATGGTGCTCGGCAAACATTCCGGCCGCCATGCGCTTCGCAACCGGGTTGAGGAGCTCGGCTACACGTTGTCCGATGAAGAGATCAATCAGCTGTTTGTCCGTTTTAAAGAACTGGCGGACAAAAAGAAGGATATTACCGACGACGATTTAATCGCGTTGATTTTCGAAGAGAAGTTCGACCACTTCAAAGATTTTTATCAATTGTCTTCCATTCAAGTGCAATACGGGACGAATCAAATTCCGACAGCGGTCGTGGTACTGAAAGACGGGAAGGGGAATGAAATCCAAGAAGCGGCGACCGGCGCCGGCAGCGTCGAGGCGCTGTACAATACATTGGAACGTTGCTTCCAAACGCCGGTGACACTGCTTGACTACCGGATTGAGTCGGTCGGCGGCGGCCGCGATGCGCTAGCGCAAGTGTTTGTGAAAGTGCGCGTGCGCGATGTTGAAACGAGCGGGCGCGGAACGGCGCAAGACGTGCTTGAGGCGTCGGCGAAAGCGTACATCAACGCCATGAACCGCGTGTTTATGATCGAAGCGATGCGTGCTGAAAACGAAAAGGTGGCAACATCATAAAACGGAGGGATTCAAACATGGGAAACTATCGGATTGCCGTCTTGCCGGGCGATGGCATCGGCAAAGAAGTGACGTCCGGAGCGGTCGAGGTATTAAAAGCGGTCGGCATCCGGTTTGGCCACGAGTTTGCGTTTGAGTATGGATTGATTGGCGGAGCCGCGATCGATGAAGCCGGGACGCCGCTCCCAGAAGAGACGCTTCGCCTTTGCCAACAGAGCGATGCGGTGCTGCTTGGGGCGGTCGGCGGTCCGAAGTGGGACGGAAATCCTCCGCACTTGCGTCCAGAAAAAGGGCTGCTTTCGATTCGCAAACAACTCGACTTGTACGCCAATTTGCGGCCGGTTGTCTGTTATGACAGCTTGGCTGTTTCCTCGCCGCTCAAGCCGGATGTCATCCGCGGCGTCGATTTTATCATCGTCCGCGAGTTGACCGGCGGCATTTACTTTGGCCAGCCGAGCGGCCGCGTCGTGGAAAACGGGGAAGAAAGAGCGGTTGACACTCTCTTATATAAAAAGGAAGAAATCGAACGGATCGTGCGCATGGCGTTTATGCTTGCGCGCGGGAGGAAGAAAAAAGTGACGTCGGTCGACAAGGCGAACGTCCTGTCGTCAAGCCGATTATGGCGAGAAGTGGCCGAAGAGGTGGCGAAGGAATTTCCGGACGTCACGCTTGAGCATATGCTTGTTGACAATGCCGCGATGCAGCTCATCCGCGCGCCGAAGCAGTTTGATGTCATTGTGACAGAAAACATGTTTGGCGATATTTTGAGCGACGAGGCCTCGATGCTGTCCGGTTCGCTCGGGATGCTGCCGTCAGCCAGCTTATCCGCTTCCGGGCCGAGTTTGTATGAGCCGGTGCACGGTTCAGCGCCTGATATCGCCGGCATGAACAAAGCCAATCCGATTGCCGCGATTTTGTCGGCCGCGATGATGCTTCGCCTGTCGTTCGGGCTCACTGCGGAAGCGGAGGCGGTCGAGCACGCGGTGTGGCAGGTGCTCGATCAAGGCTTGCGCACTGCGGATTTGGCGTTTGGCGGCCGCGCGGTGTCGACAGATAGAATGGTGGAAGAAATCAAAAACGCGGTGCTCGATTACACAGCCATTGCGCAAATTATGACCGTTTATGCCTAAAACGCGCGAGGTGAAAGCCAATGAAGCCAAAAACGATCATCGATAAAATATGGGAAAACCATGTCGTCTACCGCGAGGAAGGCAAACCGGATTTGCTGTACATCGATTTGCACTTAGTGCATGAAGTGACCTCGCCGCAAGCGTTTGAGGGGCTGCGGCAAAACGGGCGGAAGGTGCGGCGGCCGGATTTGACGTTTGCGACGATGGACCATAACGTGCCGACCGTTAACCGATTTGTGATTACCGACGAAGTGGCGCGCAACCAAATCGCTGCGCTTGAGCGCAACTGCCGCGAGTTCGGCATCCCACTGGCAGATTTGCATAGCGAAGAGCAAGGAATCGTGCACGTCATCGGTCCGGAGCTCGGCTTGACCCAACCGGGGAAAACGATCGTCTGCGGCGACAGCCATACGTCGACGCACGGGGCGTTTGGCGCGTTGGCGTTTGGCATCGGCACAAGCGAGGTCGAGCACGTGCTGGCGACGCAAACGCTTTGGCAGCATAAACCGAAAACGCTGCAAATCCGCATCAACGGTCGTCTCGGCAAAGGGGTGACCGCCAAAGACGTCATCTTGGCCATTATCGGCCGCTATGGCGTCGGCGTCGGCACCGGCTATATTATTGAGTTTACCGGTGAGGCGATCCGCCGCATGTCGATGGAAGAACGGATGACGATTTGCAACATGTCGATTGAAGCGGGGGCGAGAGCCGGGCTCATCAGCCCGGATGAAACGACATTCGCCTATTTGCGCGGCCGCAAATATGCGCCAAAAGGCGAAGCGTTTGAGCAAGCGGTCGAACGGTGGCGGGCGCTCGCCAGCGACGAGGGGGCGGAATACGACAAGACGATTGAAATCGACGCGTCGACGATCGCCCCGATGGTGACATGGGGTACAACCCCGGCGATGAGCACATCGGTCGATGGCGTCGTGCCGCATCCCGAGCAGTTTGAAAGCAAAACAGAGCAAAACGCGGTGCGCCGGGCGCTTGAGTACATGGGGCTCAAGCCGGGCACGCCGATTACGGATATTCCGGTGCAGCACGTCTTCATCGGTTCGTGCACCAACTCACGCCTCAGCGATTTGCGTGCGGCGGCGAGCATCGTGAAAGGGAAAAAAGTGGCTCCGGGTGTACGGGCGCTCGTCGTGCCTGGATCGCAGCAAGTGAAAAAACAAGCCGAGGCGGAAGGGTTGGCGCAAATTTTCATCGACGCCGGTTTTGAATGGCGCGACTCCGGCTGCAGCGCCTGTTTGGGCATGAACCCGGACATCATTCCGGAAGGCGAGCACTGTGCGTCAACGTCGAATCGCAACTTTGAAGGGCGGCAAGGAAAAGGAGCGCGCACGCATCTCGTCAGCCCGGTGATGGCCGCGGCGGCTGCGATTTACGGACATTTTGTCGATGTGCGCCAGCTTGAAGCTGAGCCGGTCCGATGACGGGTGCTCCTTGATATGGCCGCCCCCGTTTTGGGGCTATCTTCTCAAAAGCGGCATAGAAACGAACGATACACGGGACGGAAGGGGAGAGACGGGATGAAGCCGTTTACGATTCACCGCGGGAAAACCGCCGGCATCGACCGGGCGAACATCGATACGGACCAGATCATTCCGAAGCAGTTTTTAAAACGAATCGAGCGCACCGGATTCGGCCAGTTTCTATTTTATGATTGGCGGTATTTGAGCGATGGCACACCAAATCCGGAGTTTGAGCTGAATCGCCCGGAGAACGAAGGAGCGACGATTTTGATCGCCGATGAAAACTTCGGATGCGGCTCGTCGCGCGAGCACGCGCCCTGGGCGCTTCAAGATTACGGATTTCGCGCGATCATCGCCCCGTCATTTGCTGATATTTTTTACAATAACTGTTTAAAGAATGGACTGCTGCCGATCCGGCTCGATCGGGAAGATGTCCGCTACTTATTGCGCCAAAGTGAGCGCGCTGACTATGAGTTGACGGTGTCGCTTGAAGAGCAGCGCGTGTTCGATGACGAAGGGTTTTCGCGCCCGTTTGACATTGACCCGTACCGGAGGCAGCTGCTGTTAAAAGGATGGGATGAAATCGATTTGACGTTTGTATATGAACCTTACATTGCCGCGTACGAACAAAAACATTGCCCACGGCCGTAGCCGTTATGCGTTTGGCGCGGCAAGGCGGGATGGACGAAGGGTGTCCCAAAAGCGACGGGGCACCCTTTTTATCGTCCGTTCACGCGCTGGCGCTTCTTTATAACGAGTCGATCGTCAAAAGGGACATGGCCCTCCTGCAACGTTTTTTCTATTCAGAAATATCGCGGCGCCATCCCCTCATCTTCTGGCGATTTCTTATCAATCCGGCGAATCCGTCATTTTCCTCCGGCCTTTCGGGCTATATTTGCCTCCCGTCTGAAGGCAGACCGCCTTTTAACGCCGCCCCGTTTCTTTGTCCGGTTGTGAACGTATGGGCGTGCTTCCATCATGTCGCTGCGGTGTGCTGCAATCCACAGCTTGTGTCGCTGGGGAAAACTTGCTACACTTGTAGTAAATGAAAATAGGAGCGGGCGAAGATGGGAAGCGAAAAAAAAGGAAAAATCATTATGTTTCCACAAACAAAGGAACGGCTGATCGAAGAAGCGTTTATGGCGCTTGAGGCGAAGCGGTACAAGGAAGCGTTCCGCTTTTTGCGCGCCGCTGAGCAGCTCGGCGACAGCAGCTTTCCGGTTCGGCTCGGGCTTGCCGTTTGCTGCTACGAGCTCGGGGAGCACGACGAAGCCGAATGGCGCTTGGCGGCTTTGCTTGAGGAACAGCCGGACAACAGCGAACTGTTGCAGATGTATATTGCGCTTTTGTTGCAGACGAACCGGTACAGCGAAGCGGAAGCAGCCATTCGCGCCGCTTTGCAGCGTCCTTCGCTTTCCGTTTCGCTGCGCGGACAGCTTCGCCAGCTTCTCCGCTTCAGCGAAAAAATGAGCGCTCGCCCGCTGCCGCCTGCCGAATGGAAACAGGCTAAGCGGCTGCTTGAGTCAGGAGACATCGCCGAGCAAATGCAGCTTATCAAGCAGTTGGAAAAAGAAGAAATCAGCCCCGTATTGCCGCTGCTTAAGCAATATTTGCGCGAGCCGGACAAAAGCCCGATGGCCAAAACGATGCTGCTTCGCCTGCTGACCGTCAAACGGGTCGACGAAGCGGTGACAGTCGAAAAATTCGGCCGCCGCATTGACGTGGTGCCATCCGCGCTAAACGAGCAGACGGAGACGGAGTTTGCTTCCATGTTGCTTCGCCTGCTGGAACAGCGGCTTTCTGCAGACAGCCCGAGCCTATATGAGACAGCGGCGGAAATTTGGCTCCGTTATGCCTACATCTTATATCCGTTTCCACCGGAGCCCGCCAATGCCGAGGCATGGATGGCTGCCCTTCACTGGATGGCGAGCCGGTTTCAAGGCATCGACGTCGAAACGAATGACGTGGCGGCTCGCTACGGTGTCACAGAAGCGGAGATGGCGGAACTTTGCAAAAAGTTGCACGAGGTAGAGAAACTTTCCTTTTTTTAAATAGAGGGTTCGATGTTGAAACATGGCTTTCATATGTTATAATATAATGGCTGTGCTATGTATTTGTTTTCGCATACTTGCTACATAATCAGAGCATAATAAGAGGATAATGGACAAGCGGATGGCATGATGGATCCGCGCAATGATTTTAGTTGGAGGGAACAGTATGTCAGTCAAATGGGAAAAGCTCGAAGGAAATGAGGGCGTATTGACGGTTGAAGTCGACGCCGAGCAAGTGAACAAAGGCTTGGATGCCGCATTTAAAAAAGTGGTGAAAAATATTGCGCTGCCGGGCTTCCGCAAAGGGAAAGTGCCGCGCGTCCTGTTTGAAAAACGGTTTGGCGTTGAGGCGCTCTATCAAGACGCGCTCGATATTTTGCTGCCGGAAGCGTATGCGAAAGCGGTCGAAGAAGCAGGCATTGAGCCGGTATCGATGCCGGAAATCGACATTGAACAAATGGAAAAAGGGAAAAGCCTGATTTTTAAAGCGAAAGTGACGGTAAAACCGGAAGTGAAGCTCGGCCAATACAAAGGGCTTGAAGTGGAAAAAATGGATGCGACGGTAACGGATGAAGACGTCGAAAACGAGCTGAAACGCCTGCAAGAAAATTACGCCGAACTCGTCGTGAAAGAAGACGGAACGGTGGAAAACGGCGATACGGCCGTCATCGATTTCGAGGGATTTGTCGACGGTGAACCGTTTGAAGGTGGCAAGGCGGAAAACTATTCGCTCGAAATCGGTTCAGGCACCTTTATCCCGGGGTTTGAAGAACAGCTTGTCGGTATGAAAGCCGGCGAAGAAAAAGAAATTCAAGTGACGTTCCCGGAAGAATACCACGCTGAGCAGCTGGCTGGCAAACCGGCGACGTTCAAAGTGAAAGTGCATGAAGTGAAAGCGAAGCAATTGCCGGCTTTGGACGACGAGTTTGCGAAAGACGTCGATGAAGAAGTTGAAACGCTTGACGAACTGAAAGCGAAAATCCGCGCCCGTCTGGAAGAAGCGAAAAAGAATGAAGCGGAAACGGCGTTGCGCAATGCGGTCGTCGAAAAAGCGGCAGCCAATGCGGAAATCGATATTCCGGCTGTCATGGTGCAAAACGAGACGGACCGGATGCTTCGCGAATTTGATCAACGACTGCAAATGCAAGGGCTGAACTTGCAGCTGTACTATCAATTCTCAGGTCAGGATGAAGCGGCGCTGCGTGAGCAAATGAAAGAAGACGCCGAAAAACGGGTGCGTGCGGCCTTGACGCTCGAAGCGATCGCCAAAGCAGAAAACATCGAGGTAACCGATGAAGAGGTGGAGGAAGAACTCCAAAAAATGGCGGAAGCCTACAACTTGAGCGTGGACAAGTTAAAAGAGCTGCTCGGCAGCTTGGATGGCGTCAAAGAAGATTTAAAATGGCGGAAAACGATCGATTTTCTTGTGGAGCACAGCACGGTTGCGGCATAATAATAAAGGTAGAAGGAACAAGGCGCGAGACGTTCGTGCCTTGTTCTTTATCTCAGTCATTGGCGCCTGGAGGTAATTTTTCAAACTTTTCTAACACATTACAGGTTTTTCATTCGCTTTTTTTGACGCATGTATGGTAAAATAGCGAATACATAAGTTTTTTGCAACATGGGATGGCGAGACATGATACATAACGCAGGTGCGATTTTGTTAGCAAGGGGTGAATGACATGTTTAAATTTAATGATGAAAAAGGGCAGCTAAAGTGTTCGTTTTGCGGCAAAACGCAAGACCAAGTGCGCAAGCTCGTCGCCGGCCCGGGCGTTTACATTTGTGATGAATGCATTGAATTGTGCACGGAGATCGTCGAGGAAGAGCTTGGAAACGAGGAAGAATTTGAATTTAAAGACGTGCCGAAGCCGATGGAGATCAGGGAAATTTTAGATGAATACGTCATCGGCCAAGATGAGGCGAAAAAATCGCTCGCCGTTGCGGTTTACAACCATTATAAACGGATCAATTCCGGCAGCAAAATCGATGATGTCGAGCTGTCGAAAAGCAACATTTTGATGATCGGGCCGACCGGGAGCGGGAAAACGCTGTTGGCGCAAACATTGGCGCGCATTTTAAACGTGCCGTTTGCCATCGCCGATGCGACATCGCTCACGGAGGCAGGCTATGTCGGCGAGGACGTCGAAAACATTTTGCTGAAGCTCATCCAAGCGGCCGATTATGATGTGGAACGGGCAGAAAAAGGCATTATTTATATCGATGAAATCGATAAAATCGCCCGCAAATCGGAAAACCCTTCCATCACCCGCGATGTTTCCGGTGAAGGGGTGCAACAGGCGCTGCTCAAAATTTTGGAGGGAACGATCGCCAGCGTTCCACCGCAGGGCGGCCGCAAACATCCGCATCAGGAGTTCATCCAAATCGACACAACGAACATTTTGTTCATTTGCGGCGGGGCGTTTGATGGCATCGAGCCGATCATTAAGCGCCGCCTCGGCAAAAAAGTGATCGGATTCGGTGCGGAAATGAACCAAGCCGATGTTGATGAGAAAAACTTGCTGTCGAAAGTGCTGCCGGAAGACTTGCTCAAGTTCGGGCTTATTCCGGAGTTCATCGGCCGTCTGCCGGTCATTACGACGCTTGAGCCGCTTGACGAACAGGCGTTGATCGATATTTTGACGAAGCCGAAAAACGCGATCGTGAAACAATACCAAAAAATGCTGGAGCTTGACGGCGTTGAACTCGAGTTTGAAGAAGCGGCGCTCCGGGAAATCGCGAAAAGAGCGATCGAACGGAAAACGGGTGCGCGCGGCCTCCGTTCGATCATCGAAGGAATTATGCTCGATGTCATGTTTGAGCTTCCATCGCGCGAAGATGTGCAAAAATGCATCATTACGCTCGATACCGTGCGCGGCACAAAACCGCCGAAACTCGTCCGCCACGACGGCACGGTCATTGAGCATGAACGGAAAACATCCGCTTAATCAAGAAACCGCCATAAACGGCGGTTTCTTTTTTTGGCCGGCGCCATGCCCCGGGCGCCGGCCGGCGCTTTTTTGTTTATTCCCGACAGTTCGCGGGGATACTATCATACTACATACTAAATCGAAGTCAGGAGGATGTCGGGGCATGGACTGGACAAACATCGTGCTTGTCATTCAGCTGTTTTTCGGCGTCATTATCGGCCTTTACTTTTGGAACTTGTTAAAAGGACAGCGCGTACAAAAGGTATCGATCGATAAAGAGTCGCGCAAAGAGATGGAGCAGCTCCGTAAACTGCGGTCCATTTCCCTTACCGAACCGCTTGCTGAAAAGGTGAGGCCGAAAAGTTTTGACGATATCGTCGGCCAGGAAGACGGCATTAAGGCGCTGAAAGCCGCGCTATGTGGGCCGAATCCGCAGCATGTCATCATTTACGGCCCGCCTGGCGTCGGCAAAACGGCAGCCGCCCGGCTCGTGTTGGAAGAAGCGAAAAAAAACCCGCTTTCTCCGTTCAAAAAAAATGCGGTGTTCGTCGAGCTCGATGCGACGACGGCGCGTTTTGACGAGCGCGGCATTGCCGATCCGCTCATCGGTTCGGTGCACGATCCGATTTACCAAGGGGCCGGGGCGATGGGCCAAGCGGGCATTCCCCAGCCGAAGCAAGGGGCGGTGACGAACGCCCATGGCGGCGTTTTGTTTATTGATGAAATTGGCGAACTTCACCCGATCCAAATGAACAAGCTGCTAAAAGTGCTCGAGGATCGGAAAGTGTTTTTTGAAAGCGCCTATTACAGCAAAGAAAACCCGCAAATCCCAAGCCATATTCACGATATTTTTCAAAACGGGCTGCCAGCCGATTTCCGTCTTGTCGGGGCGACGACGCGCACGCCGAACGAAATTCCCCCGGCTATCCGCTCCCGTTGTTTGGAAGTGTTTTTCCGTGAACTCGATCAAGACGAGATCGCCTTAATCGCCAAAAAGGCGGCGGAAAAAATCCGCCTGAACGTGTCAGAAAGCGGAATTCGCCTGCTTGCCGCCTATGCGCGCAATGGGCGGGAGGCGGTGAACATGATGCAAATCGCCGCCGGTCTTGCCATTACGGAAAACCGTGACAAAATTTTGGATAAAGACATTGAATGGGTCATTCATTCAAGCCAAATGGCTCCGCGCTATGAAAAGAAAATTGCGTCCACCCCGGCGGTCGGCGTCGTCAATGGCCTTGCCGTGTACGGCCCGAACACCGGCGCGCTTCTTGAAATTGAAGTGACAGTCTTGCCGGCGAAAGGAAAAGGGACGATCAACGTCACGGGCATTATTGAGGAAGAGAGCATCGGCAGCGCCGAAAAATCGGTGCGCCGCAAAAGCATGGCGCGCGGTTCAGCAGAAAACGTCATCACCGTGCTGCGGGCGATGGGGGTGCCGGCCGACCGTTACGACATTCATGTCAACTTCCCGGGCGGCGCGCCGGTCGACGGGCCGTCAGCCGGGGTGGCGATCGCCGTTGGCATTTATTCAGCCATTTACCAGCTGCCGGTTGATCATACGATCGCGATGACGGGGGAAATCAGCATCCGCGGTTATGTCAAACCGGTCGGCGGTGTATTTGCCAAAATCAAAGCGGCAAAACAAGCGGGGGCGAAAAAGGTGATAATTCCGCTTGAGAACATGCAGTCGCTGCTGCGGGAAGTGAGCGGCATTCAAATTATTGCTGTCCGCCGTCTTGAAGAAGCGCTGATGCACGTGTTCGGCGAGGAGGCGCTTCGCCGCGGGCCTGCCTTTTTGCCGGCGGCGGCCGACCGTCCAGGGAAAAAGCTTGTATAAAGGCAACGCGCCAACGGAGGGTTGATGGCGAATAGAAAGCGGCTGTTTTTTAGGTGGTCCATGTACGGCTTCGGCGCCGGCGAATCGCCGCCGAAGTCGGTTTTTGTTTGCCTGCAAACGTCAAATTTTACAAACCCCGCTACCGTACTATACAATAAACGAATAGAAGCGAGAGATGGAGGTGTTCGGCGTGAACGGAAAGAAAAAGGAGACGGTCGTTCCGCTTTTGCCGCTGCGGGGGCTGCTCGTGTTTCCGACGATGGTGCTCCATTTGGACGTCGGGCGCGAGAAATCGGTCAAAGCGCTCGAACAGGCGATGGTGGAGGATCATATGATTTTGCTGACGTCGCAAAAAGATGTCGCCGTCGACGATCCAGACATGGACGACTTGTATAAAATGGGGACGATCGCGCGCGTCAAGCAGCTGCTCAAATTGCCGAACGGCACGTTCCGCGTGCTTGTGGAAGGCATCGCGCGGGCGCTTATCACTGAAGTCGTCAGCGAGGAGCCGTATTTTTCGGTCAAGTTTGAGAAGTTTGCCGACCGGTCGGTGAAAGACTTGGAAGATGAGGCGCTCAAGCGGACGATGCTCGAATACTTTGAGCAGTACATAAACTTGTCGAAACGGCTGTCGGCCGATATTTACGCGTCGATCGTCGACATTGACGAGCCGGGGCGCATGGCCGACATCATCGCCTCGCATTTGCCGCTCAAACTCGAGGAAAAGCAGCGCATTTTGGAAACGATCGACGTGAAAGAGCGCCTCAATAAAATCATTCAAATTTTGCACAACGAAAAAGAAGTGCTTCAGCTCGAGAAAAAGATCAGCGCCCGCGTCAAGCAATCGATGGAGCGGACGCAAAAAGAATATTATTTGCGCGAACAAATGAAAGCCATCCAAAAAGAGCTCGGCGAAAAAGAAGGAAAAACGGGCGAAGTGGAAGAGTTGAAAGAAAAAATTGAGGCGGCCGGCATGCCTGAACATGTGAAAGAAACGGCTCTCAAAGAGCTTGACCGGTATGAAAAAATTCCGGCGACCTCAGCGGAAAGCGCGGTCATCCGCAACTACTTGGATTGGCTTCTCGCCTTGCCGTGGTCGAAGGAGACAGAAGACATTCACGATATTAAGCGGGCGGAAGCCATTTTAAATGAGGAACATTACGGACTCGATAAGGTGAAAGAGCGGGTGCTCGAGTTTTTGTCGGTGCAACAGCTGACGAAATCGTTAAAAGGTCCGATTCTTTGCCTTGCCGGACCGCCGGGGGTCGGCAAAACGTCGCTTGCCCGCTCGATCGCCAAAGCGCTCGGCCGTCGCTTTGTCCGCATGTCGCTCGGCGGCGTGCGCGACGAATCGGAAATTCGCGGCCATCGCCGCACATACGTGGGGGCGATGCCGGGCCGCATCATTCAAGGAATGAGAAAGGCGGGCACGATCAACCCGGTTTTTTTGCTCGATGAAATCGATAAAATGTCAAGCGATTTTCGCGGCGATCCGTCGGCCGCTATGCTCGAGGTGCTCGATCCCGAACAAAACCATGCGTTCAGCGACCATTATATTGAAGAGCCGTACGATTTGTCGAAGGTAATGTTTATTGCGACTGCCAACTATTTGGCGGCGATTCCGCAGCCGCTGTTGGATCGGATGGAAGTGATCGAGATTCCGGGCTATACCGAAGTTGAAAAGCTCCATATTGCGAAGCGGCATTTGCTGCCGAAGCAGCTCGATGAGCACGGCTTGAAAAAAGCGGCGCTGCAAGTGCGCGATGATGCGATGCTTGCCATCATCCGCCATTATACGCGCGAAGCTGGAGTGCGGGAGCTGGAGCGACAGTTGGCGGCGATTTGCCGGAAGGCGGCCCGCCTCATTGTCTCCGGTGAGAAAAAACGGGTCGTCATCACAGAAAACAATCTCGAAGAATTTTTAGGAAAACGAAAATACCGCTATGGACAGGCGGAAGCGGAGGACCAGATCGGCGTGGCGACCGGTCTTGCGTACACCGCGTTTGGCGGCGATACGCTCGCCATTGAGGTGTCGCTCGCGAAAGGTAACGGCAAACTTGTGTTGACCGGAAAACTCGGCGATGTGATGAAAGAATCGGCGCAGGCGGCGTTCAGTTATGTTCGATCGCGCGCTGAGGAACTCGGCATCGATCCGAAATTCCATGAAATGTACGATATCCATATCCATGTCCCGGAGGGTGCGGTGCCAAAAGACGGGCCGTCTGCAGGCATTACGATCGCCACCGCACTCATTTCCGCGCTGACGGGCAAGCCGGTGAGCCGCTTTGTTGGCATGACCGGCGAAATTACGCTGCGCGGCCGCGTGCTTCCGATCGGAGGCTTGAAAGAGAAAACGTTAAGCGCCCACCGCGCCGGGCTGAAAACGGTCATTTTGCCAAAAGACAATGAAAAAGATTTAGCGGACATTCCGGAAACGGTGAAGCGCGACTTGCGCTTTGTGCTCGTCTCCCATCTCGATGAGGTGCTGCCGCATGCGCTCGTGGGGTGGAAGCGATGAACGTAACAAAAGCGGAGCTCGTCATCAGCGCTGTCAAGCCGGAGCAATATCCGGACGGCGGGCGGCCGGAAGTGGCGCTCGCCGGCCGCTCAAACGTCGGCAAATCGTCATTTATCAACAAAATGATCAACCGGAAAAACTTGGCACGCACCTCATCGAAGCCGGGCAAAACGCAGACGTTGAACTTTTATTTGATTAACGATTCGTTTTACTTCGTCGACGTGCCCGGCTACGGCTTTGCCCGCGTTTCAAAGCAGGAGCGGCAAAAATGGGGGAAGATGATGGAAACATATTTTACGACGCGCCAGACGCTCCAGGCGACGCTCTTGCTCGTTGACTTGCGCCACCCGCCGACAAAAGACGATGTGATGATGTACGAGTTTTTGAAGCATTATGACATTCCGGTCGTCGTCATCGCCACGAAAGCGGACAAAGTGCCGCGCGGCAAGCAGGCAAAGCATGCGAAAATCGCGCGTGAAACGCTGAACATAGCAGACGGCGACCCGCTCATTTTGTTCTCCGCCGAGACCGGACAAGGAAAAGAGGAAGCATGGGCAGCGATCATGCCGTTTTTAGCTGGATGATGGAAAAAAGGCGTCCCGTTTTTTGGAGCGGGACGCCTTTTTAGAAGGCTGATGACGGAGGGGAGACACGGTCTCCCCAAACGGTTTTTTCGGGTTGAACCGCTTGGCGGCGCTATAGCGTCATTTTCGTGCGATGTTGACAAATTCAGCGAGTCTATTGTTCTTCACCAGCCTTTTCCGCCCGCGGGCTGGCCGTTCTGTTGGCGGAAACCGCTTTTTCGCCTGCTTACTTCCGTTTGGCCCATAGCACATACACTCCAACGGCGATCAGCCCGAGCGGCCAAAATGTCCAGACTGAAGAAAGCCCGGTCTGCAACAGTTGAAAGAGCGGCTGGCCGCGGCCGGAAAACGTCAGTACAACGGCGAGAAAGAAAAAAAAGACGCCAAAGCCGGCCCCGCCTTTTTGCTTGCGGCTGCTGGCCAAAAAGGCAAGCGCCGTAATGAAAAAAAACACGTTCATCCCGTGCGGCCAGGACGGAAACGCCTCAACGAGCAGCAGTTCGACGCCGAAGCCGAGCAAAAGGAAGCCAGGGAAGACATACTGGTATTCGCGCGCGGAATACGCTTGGCCGAGCAGGGCGGCGCCGCAAATGGCAAGCAAAGCCGGCCAGCCTTGAAAAAGGCGCAAAAACGGGATTGACAGCTGCCCGGCGAGGAAATACAGCCCAAGGCCGATGAACAGAATGCCGGAGAAAGCGGCTTTTTGTTTCATAGTCATATGTCCCCCGTTTCCCATATAGACATGTTTATGGTAGAATGGTCACTGTATACAGTTTATCATAGCTTTCGACGGATGTTCACAATTTTTTCAAACTGGAATGACTGACAGCCATGATATAATAGTAGAAGGGATTTGGCTAAAAGGGGGGATGGCATTGTGCAAGTCATCGTTGTCGGCGTGAATTACAAAACCGCCCCTGTAGAAATTCGTGAAAAGCTGGCGTTTGGCGAGGCAGAGCTTGGAGAGGCGATGCGACGGCTCGCCAAGCAAAAAAGTGTGCTCGAAAACGTCATCGTGTCGACATGCAACCGGACGGAAATTTACGCGGTCGTCGATCAACCGCATACCGGCCGTTACTATATTAAAGCGTTTTTGGCTGAATGGTTTGGCCTTGAGGCGGAAGCGATCGCTCCGTATTTGCTTGTCTTTGAAGGGGAGGCGGCCGTTGGCCATTTGTTCCGCGTCGCCGCCGGCTTAGATTCGATGGTGCTCGGGGAAACGCAAATTTTAGGACAAGTGAAAGACAGCTATTTGCTCGCCCAAGAGATTGGGACGACTGGCACGATTTTCAACCATCTGTTTAAACAGGCGGTGACGTTCGCCAAGCGCGCCCATTCAGAAACAGGCATCGGGGCGCATGCGGTATCGGTCAGCTATGCAGCCGTTGAGCTGGCAAAGAAAATTTTCGGTCGTCTGGCGGATAAGCATGTGTTGATCATCGGCGCCGGCAAAATGGGTGCGTTGGCGGCGCAAAACTTGTATGGCAGCGGCGTTGGCAAAGTCACAGTCGTCAACCGGACGCTCGAAAAAGCGAAGCAGCTCGCCAAGCAGTTCGCCGGCGAAGCAAAGCCGCTCAGTGAGCTGTCGTGTGCGCTTCTGGAAGCTGATATCGTCATCAGCTCGACTGGATCAAAAGGCTATATATTGACGAAGGAAATGGTGGCGCCGCTTGAGAAAATGCGCAAAGGCCGTCCGCTTTTTATGGTTGATATTGCGGTGCCGCGCGATTTGGATCCGGCGTTGGCCGAGTTGGAGACGGTCTTTTTGTACGATATTGACGATTTGCAAGATGTGGTGGCCGCCAATTTGGCCGAGCGGCAAAAGGCAGCGGCCCGCATTGAAACGATGATGGAGGCCGAACTCGTTGCGTTCAGCCAATGGCTGCAGACGCTCGGAGTCGTGCCGGTTATTGCGGCGCTGCGTGAAAAAGCGCTCGCCATTCAGGCGGAAACGATGAAAAGTTTGGAGCGGAAATTGCCGCACTTGTCGGAGCGCGACCGGAAAGTGTTGAACAAGCATACGAAAAGCATCATTAACCAGCTGCTCCGCGACCCGATTTTGCAGGCGAAAGAGCTTGCCGCCGGCCCGAATGCCGGGGAAGCACTCGAGCTGTTTATGAAAATTTTTAATATCGAAGATGCGGTGAAAGCGCAGCAGCAAGGGATGAAACGGGAAGAAACCGTGCGGAACGACCGGCAGCAAGCGGAAGCGGCCCGCCCATCGTGGCAGCTGTAAGGTGGGATTGGTTGTGGCGCCGTTGTACGAACTGTCGATTTTGCTTTACATTGCGTCCATCCTGCTATACTTCATTGACTTTTTGCAGCAAAACCGGAAGGCGAACGAAACCGCCTTCTGGTTGCTTTCTGTTGTCTGGCTGCTGCAAACGCTGGTGTTCGCCTTTCGTATCATCGAAACGAAGCGCTTTCCGATTTTGACGATGTCGGAAGGGCTTTATTTTTACGCTTGGCTGCTCATCACGCTGTCGCTCGTGATCAATCGGCTGCTGCGCGTTGATTTTATCGTTTTTTTCACGAATGTTCTTGCCTTTTTTATTTTGGCCATTCACACGTTCGTGCCGTCGTCGCAGTCGCCGGCCATCGCCGAACGGCTCGTCTCGGAGCTCTTGATCATCCATATTACGCTCGCGCTCGGAGCATACGCCGCGTTTTCGTTGTCCTTTATTTTTTCGGTGCTGTACATGTTGCAATACAGTTTGCTGAAAAGAAAAAAATGGGGGGCGCGCCTATGGCGGATGGCCGATTTGGCGAAGCTCGATTTTTTGTCGTATGTTTTAAATTTGCTCGGTTTGCCTATGTTGTTACTAGGGCTGATTCTCGGCGTCATCTGGGCGTACATCCAAATTGACCACTTCCATTGGTATGACGCGAAAGTGCTCGGATCGTTTGTCGTTCTTCTTGTTTATGGCATCTACTTTTACAAACGGGTCGTCCGGCAGATGCAAGGAAAGGCGATCGCGTTATGGAACATCGGCTCGTTTTTATTTTTGCTTGTCAACTTTTTCTTGTTTGGCAGTTTGTCAAAATTTCATTTTTGGTATGCGTAACTGGGGAGGAACGAAATGCGGAACATTGTCGTTGGCTCGCGGCGCAGCAAGCTCGCCTTGACCCAGACAAACTGGGTCATCGCCGAATTGAAGCGTCTCGGGGCGCCGTTTACGTTTGAGGTGAAAGAAATCGTCACAAAAGGGGACCGCGTCCTTGATATCACGCTTTCCAAAGTGGGCGGAAAAGGGCTGTTTGTGAAAGAGATCGAGCATGAACTGCTCACCGGCGGCATCGATATGGCGGTTCACAGCATGAAAGACATGCCGGCGGTGCTGCCGGACGGATTGGTGATCGGCTCGGTGCCGCGCCGCGAAGATGCGCGCGACGTGCTCGTGAGCAAGGGAAAGCGGACGCTGTCTGACTTGCCCCCGGGAGCGGTCGTCGGCACGAGCAGTCTGCGCCGTTCGGCGCAGCTGCTTGCCTATCGTCCGGATTTGACGGTCAAGTGGATTCGCGGCAATATTGATACGAGGCTGGCGAAGCTGGAGAACGAAGATTACGACGCGATCGTGCTGGCGGCCGCCGGCCTGGCGCGCATGGGCTGGAGCGATGAGGTGATCAGCGACTACTTGTCGCCGGACATTTGCGTCCCGGCGGTCGGCCAAGGGGCGCTCGCTGTGGAATGCCGTGAAGACGATGAGGAGCTGCGCGAATGGTTACACCGCCTGAACGATGAGCGAACCGAACGGGCGGTGCGGGCGGAGCGCGCCTTTTTGCAGCAAATGGAAGGCGGCTGCCAAGTGCCGATTGCCGGCTATGCGGAAGTGCAAGGGGAAACGGTGCGTCTCACCGCGCTTGTTGCCTCGCCGGATGGCAACGAAATGTACAAAGAAATCGTGGCCGGCGTTGATCCGGAGGCGGTCGGCCGGCAGGCGGCCGCCATGTTGAGCGAGCAAGGGGCGAAGGCGCTCATCGAGCGAGTGAAAAAGGGGTTGGACCATAATGCCTGAGAGCCCGCTTGCCGGCAAAACCGTGCTCGTGACCCGCGGGCAGGAGCAGGCAGCGCCGTTTTCCGCCAAGCTGCGCGCTGCCGGCGCTGTGCCGGTGGAGATTCCGTTCATTGCCATCAGGCCGGCCGCCGCGCCGGAAGACATCGCCGCTGCAGCCGAACGGCTCGATTGTTACCGTTGGCTTATTTTTACAAGTGCCAATGCGGTTCGCTTCTTTTGCCCGCATATCGCTTCGCCGGCGCCCGTGCCGGACATCGCTGTTGTCGGTCGGAAGACGGCGGCGGCGCTTGCTGAGTTCGGCTTTTCGCCTGCGCTCATGCCGGACGATTTCACTGCCGAACAGCTGGCAGCCGCCCTTGCGCCCCGCCTCCGCCATGGAGACCGGGTGTTGTTTGTCAAAGGGGATTTGGCCCGCCCGACGTTGCCTGAAGCGCTAAGGGAAGCGGGGGCGTTGGTCGATGAGCTGACGGTGTACCGCACGGTGCCTGATGCAAGCGGACGTGAGCGGCTGTTGGCGCTGCTATGCGAGCGGAAAATCGATGTGATCACGTTGATGAGCCCTTCGGCCGTCCATAGTCTTGTCCGTCTTCTCGGCAGCAACGCGCCGACTCTTCTTGAAGGCGTCACCATTGCCTGCATCGGGCCGGTGACGAAAAGAGCAGCTGTGCAGGAAGGGATCACCGTACATATTTGTCCAACCGATTATACAACTGATGGTATGATAAAAGCGATGGAACAATATTTTTCAGTGGAGGGACGATAAAATGCCGTTGACATTTGACCGTCACCGCCGCCTGCGGCAAACGGCCGCCTTGCGGGCGATGGTGCGCGAGACGCATCTTCGCGTCGATGATCTCATTTATCCGCTGTTTGTCGTGGAAGGAAGCGGTATTCGCCGCGAAGTGCCGTCGATGCCAGGGGTGCACCATTTGTCGCTCGACCGCCTGGCGGAAGAAATGGATGAAATCGCCGGGCTTGGCATTCCGGCCATCATGTTGTTTGGCGTGCCGGATGACAAAGATGAAGCCGGCTCACAGGCGTATTGCGAAACCGGGATCGTCCAACGAGCGATCCGCGAAATCAAAGCGAAGCATCCGGAGATCGTCGTCATCGCCGACACATGTTTATGCGAATACACAAGCCACGGCCATTGCGGCGTCGTCGAGAACGAACAAGTGCTGAACGACCTGTCGCTTGAGCTGCTCGTCAAAACAGCGGTCAGCCAGGCGCAAGCGGGCGCTGACATCATTGCGCCGTCGAACATGATGGACGGCTTTGTCGCTGCCATCCGTCAAGGATTGGATGAAGCCGGATTCGAGTATGTACCGATCATGTCGTACGCCATTAAATACGCTTCGGCGTTTTACGGCCCGTTCCGCGATGCGGCCAACAGCGCGCCGCAGTTTGGCGACCGGAAAACGTATCAAATGGATCCGGCCAACCGCCTTGAGGCGTTTCGCGAAGCGGAGTCGGATGTGAAAGAAGGCGCCGATTTCTTGATGGTCAAGCCGGCGCTTGCCTACATGGACATCATCCGCGACATCAAAAACCGCTTTCCGCTGCCGCTTGCCGCTTATAACGTCAGCGGCGAGTATGCGATGGTCAAGGCGGCGGCGCAAAACGGCTGGATTGATGAAAAAGCGGTCGTCATGGAAATGCTGACCGGCATGAAGCGGGCCGGCGCCGATTTGATCATCACGTATTTTGCGAAAGACGTCGCCCGTTGGCTGGCAGAATAAAGAGAGGAGGCGGAACGGTGCGAAGCTATGAACGGTCAAAAGGCGCCTACAGCGAGGCGCTCAAGCTGATGCCGGGCGGGGTGAACAGCCCGGTGCGCGCCTTCAAGTCGGTCGGCATGACGCCGATCTTTATGGCGCGCGGCCAAGGTTCGAAAATTTATGATATTGACGGCAACGAATATATCGACTATGTGTTGTCGTGGGGGCCGCTCATTTTAGGGCATGCCCATCCGCACGTTGTGGAAGCGTTAAAGCGCGTGGCGGAACAAGGGACGAGCTTTGGCGCCCCGACGCTGCTCGAAAATGAGTTGGCCAAACTCGTCATCGAGCGGGTGCCGTCGGTTGAAATCGTGCGCATGGTCAACTCCGGAACGGAGGCGACGATGAGCGCGCTTCGTCTCGCGCGCGGCTACACGAAGCGCAACAAAATTATCAAATTCGAAGGCAGCTACCATGGCCATGGCGATTCGCTGCTCATTAAAGCCGGCTCCGGCGTGGCGACGCTCGGCCTGCCGGACAGCCCGGGCGTGCCGGAGTCGGTCGCCCAGCACACGATCACCGTTCCGTATAACGATTTAGACAGCGTTCGCTACGCGTTTGAGCGGTTTGGCGAAGACATCGCCGCGGTGATCGTCGAACCGGTCGCCGGCAACATGGGTGTCGTGCCGCCGGTGCCTGGTTTTTTGGAAGGGCTGCGGGACGTGACGAAACAGTATGGCGCCCTGCTCATTTTTGACGAGGTCATGACCGGCTTCCGCGTGGACTACCATTGCGCCCAAGGGTATTATGGCGTTGAGCCGGATTTGACGTGTCTCGGCAAAGTGATCGGCGGCGGCCTGCCGGTTGGAGCTTATGGGGGAAAAGCAGAAATTATGGAGCTCGTCGCACCGAGCGGGCCGGTGTACCAAGCAGGCACGCTGTCCGGCAACCCGCTTGCCATGATCGCCGGTTACGAGACGCTTCGCCAGTTGACGCCGGAAACGTATGAAGAGTTCAAGCGCAAAGCGGCGCGCCTTGAAGAAGGGTTGCGCCAGGCCGCCGAAAAATATGACATTCCGCATACGATCAACCGTGCCGGGTCGATGATCGGCTTGTTCTTCACGAACGAACCGGTGGTCAATTACGAAACGGCGAAAACGTCCGACTTGGAGCTGTTTGCCGCTTATTACCGGGAAATGGCGAATGAAGGCATTTTCTTGCCCCCGTCGCAATTTGAAGGGCTGTTTTTGTCGACGGCGCACAGCGATGAGGATATCGAGTACACGATTGCCGCAGCGGAGCGGGTGTTTGCCCGTCTGCGCAAGGAGTGAACCAAATCAGGCTGCTGATCGACGGCAGCCTGATTTTTTTATCATACCGTCTCTTTTTCACTCATACAATGGATAATGTCATAGAATCCATTAGGCGAAGGGACGGAAGGAGGAGGCCCGGTTGGAGCAATCGTATTTGCGGTTTTCATTGGAAGAATCGGTCTGGTTTAAAAACGGACAGGAAGTCGCCGAATTTTTGTCGATTTCTCTTGATCCTGTGATCTCTGTCGACGAGTACGATCAATATATTACGATTCGCGGGGCGCTGGAATTAAACGGAGAGTTTCGTCCGGGGGACGGGGGAGAGGCCACGGAAGCAGACAGTGATGCGTTCGAATTTGCCAGCTACCGCTACATCCAGCATATTTCCGTGCGCGAGGATGGCATTAGCGAGCTGTCGCACCGGTTTCCGATCGATATTACCATTCCGCGAAACCGCATTCGCGACCTTGACGATGTATATGTCACAGTGGAATCGTTTGACTATGATCTTGGCGACAACGGCAGGCTGCTTGTGACCGCCGACATTTCGATCAGCGGCATTAGCGAAGCGCCGCTTGTCGATGACTTGCCTGCTGATGACGAAGAGGAAGAGCTGCTTTTGGCCCCGTTTGAGTCGATCGCCCGCAAGGAGGCAGCCGGCGACGAAGCGTTCATACCCGAGGATCGTCCCGCCGCTGCAGGCGAGGAACTGCCGGCTTCCGCCTTTGAACCGACGGCTGTGCGTCATGAAGAAACGCCGCCTGATGAAGAGGCGGGTGTAAAAGAGCCGTTTTTGCCAATCGAGACGGAAACGAAAGCGGTGAGTGCGGAAGCGGAAGAAGACATGGCGACTTTGCTGCCGCCGACCGAGGCGAAAGTGTCGATCGGCGCCGCGAAAAAAACCGCCGAGGAAGACAAGGAAGAGCAAGCAACGGAAACGAAAAGCGAAAACGCCCTGTATTTAACAAAGCTGTTTGCGAAAAGCGAGGCGGAAGAGTTTACACAAGTCAAAATTTGCATCGTCCAGCAAGGGGACTCGTTGGACAAGATTGCCGAACGATATGATGTCACCGTTTCCCAACTTTTGCGCGCCAACGATTTGGAAAGCCCGGATGATGTGCACGAAGGGCAGCTGTTATATATTCCGGCCATGGCGGGAAGCCGTCCTTTCGCCTGAAAGGAACGCTTTCCGTTTCTTTTGCCGGTGAGGGGGCGTAACGATGGCCATACGGTCTGAAACGTACCGCGCTGTGCTCAGGCAATATGGGCTTCGGCCGCGGCATATCGAGCAGTGGGGCAAAGCGGCTAAAGTATACACCGACAGCGGGCTGTTTGCTTTAAAGCCGCTTGAGAGCGAACAAGAGGCAGCCGCCATTTGGCAGTCGCTCCATTATTATGGCCGCCACTGCCCCCCGCTTTATGGGACGAGGCAGCGGTCGTTGTTTGCAGCGGAGGGAGGGCGCCTTTATTACTTGCAAGCATGGCGTGAAGATGAAGCGGGGTCGAGAGAGACCGCTGTTCGCCCTTTTTTTCGCGAACTCGCCCGCCTTCACCGCATGACGGTCCGCACCGTGCAAGCGAGCGAAGAGGAGATCGACGCCTACCAAAAACAAAAAAAAGACGAATGGCAACGGGCGCGGGCCGTTTGGGAGGAGCGGGTCGAACGGTACGAGACAGCGTGGTACATGTCGCCGTTTCAGCTGCAATGCTGTACGTATTTCCATGAAGTGATGCGCGCGTATTGGTTTGCCGAGGAGCAGCTTGCTGCTTGGGAGGAAGCGGTGAAGGAAACGAAGCAATGGCGAATCGTCTGGGTGCACGGAAAGGCGCGCCTTTCTCATTACGTGGCGCCGTATTGGATCAGCTGGGAGCGGGCGCATTGGAATTCTCCGGTATACGATTTAGTTTCTATTTTTCGCAACCATGTGCGCACAATTTCACCGCTTGAACGGGAATGGTTCGATGGGCTTGCTGAGTATGAAACGGAACTGCCGTTGTCCGCCGCAGAACGGGCGTTTCTCTACAGCCATTTGGCCGAACCGTGTGGGTTTGTCCGCTGCCTCGAACGCTATGAGGCCGTTTCACATAAGGAACGGAACGAGCGTGAGCACGTTGCTGCCCTGCTGCGCTGCTATATGGCTTTTAAAAACATGGAGGCCGTTGTCATGCATCTTGTCCAACGCGATGCTGCGCAGCCGCAGGATGAAACGGCCGGCTCTGAAACGCCAGCGGAAGAGGACGGCAGCGGTTAAATCCATTCCAAGTGGAGCGCCACAGCGAGCAAAACAAAAACAGCCAGCAAAATGACGTCAAATGTCGTCGGCAAAAAAATGGTGCGAATGGCTTGAAAAATGGTGAGCGGGATGATCACTTGGGCGCAGACGGCGCGCACTTGCCTCAGCCAAGGCGGCCATGAATACGGGTTGAATCGCCGCATCGGTGTTCCCTCCTTCCCGGGTTTACTATACAATATGAAACAACAAAATGTTTGTCACCAACCGCCGGCCAATGGAATAAATAAATAAAAACTTGGCAAAGATGATGGACAATGGTAGTATAATAATCGAATCATGACGACAAAAGCGAAGACGGGGAGGAGTACAGCGGTCCGCGCCTGCAGAGAGGGAAATCGGAAGCTGCGAGATTTCCTAGGATGACGGTTGCTGGAAGGTCGCCCTTGAGCTGCTTCTTTGAAAGGCGCTGCTGCCGAGTAGAGGAAGCCGGCATCATGCCGTTATGCCAATGAAGCGCTTAAGCTTCTAGAAGGCCGGTCAACCAAACTGATTGTGGGCTCGCCAGCCGATGTTTCACCGGTGGGTTGGCCGTGTTGCGGTTCTCTTCATCACCAGCCTTCTAGGCTTAAGAAAAAAGGTGGTACCGCGAAAGCAGCTCCTTTCGTCCTTTTTGGATGAAAGGGGCTTTTTTGCTTGCCGGCTGTGCGGCATTGCTTAGTGGGAAGCCGCCGTCGGCCGCATTGTCCATCATGTTGAAGGAGGGAAATGAAACATGGCACAGCACGAAGTGTCGATGCCGCCGAAATACGACCATCGCGCCGTTGAAGCGGGGCGCTACGAATGGTGGCTGAAAGGAAAATTTTTTGAAGCGACCGGTGATCCGAACAAACGACCGTTTACGATCGTCATTCCACCGCCCAACGTCACCGGCAAACTGCATCTGGGGCACGCGTGGGATACGACGCTGCAAGACATCATTACGCGCATGAAGCGGATGCAAGGGTATGACGTTTTGTGGCTTCCGGGAATGGATCACGCCGGCATCGCCACCCAGGCGAAAGTCGAGGAAAAATTGCGCCAGCAAGGGCTGTCGCGCTACGATTTAGGCCGGGAAAAATTTTTAGAAGAAACGTGGAAGTGGAAGGAAGAATACGCCGGCCATATTCGCAGTCAATGGGCGAAGTTAGGGCTTGGGCTTGATTACACGCGCGAGCGGTTTACGCTTGACGAAGGGCTTTCCAAAGCGGTGCGCGAAGTGTTCGTCTCGCTCTACCGGAAAGGGCTCATTTACCGCGGCGAATACATCATCAACTGGGATCCGGTGACGAAAACCGCGTTGTCGGACATTGAGGTTGTTTATAAAGAAGTGAAAGGCGCGCTCTACCATATGCGCTATCCGCTCGCCGACGGCTCCGGCTTCATCGAAGTGGCGACGACCCGTCCGGAGACGATGCTCGGCGATACGGCCGTTGCCGTGCATCCGGATGACGAGCGGTACAAGCACTTGATCGGCAAAACGGTCAAGCTGCCGATCGTCGGCCGTGAAATTCCGATCATTGCCGATGAGTACGTCGACATGGAGTTCGGCTCCGGGGCGGTCAAAATTACGCCGGCGCACGACCCGAACGACTTTGAAATCGGCAACCGCCACAATTTGCCGCGCATTCTTGTCATGAACGAAGACGGCACGATGAATGAAAACGCCATGCAATACCAGGGGCTTGACCGGTTTGAATGCCGGAAGCAAATCGTCCGCGATTTGCAAGAGCAAGGCGTTTTGTTCAAAATCGAAGAGCACGTGCACTCCGTCGGTCATAGCGAGCGGAGCGGCGCGGTCGTTGAGCCGTATTTGTCGACGCAATGGTTCGTGAAAATGAAGCCGCTCGCCGAAGCCGCCATCAAGCTGCAGCAAACGGACGGCAAAGTGCAGTTCGTGCCGGAGCGGTTTGAGAAAACGTATTTGCATTGGCTTGAGAACATCCGCGACTGGTGCATTTCACGCCAGCTTTGGTGGGGGCACCGGATTCCGGCGTGGTACCATAAAGAAACAGGCGAAATTTACGTCGACCATGAACCGCCAGCGGACATTGAAAATTGGGAACAAGACCCGGATGTGCTTGATACATGGTTCAGTTCGGCGCTTTGGCCGTTCTCGACAATGGGATGGCCGGATGTGGAATCGCCGGATTACAAGCGCTACTACCCGACCGATGTGCTTGTCACCGGCTATGACATCATTTTCTTCTGGGTGTCGCGCATGATTTTCCAAGGGCTTGAATTCACCGGAAAGCGTCCGTTCAAAGACGTGCTCATCCACGGCCTCGTCCGCGACGCCCAAGGGCGGAAAATGAGCAAATCGCTCGGCAACGGCGTCGATCCGATGGATGTGATCGATCAGTACGGCGCCGATGCGCTCCGCTATTTCTTGGCGACCGGCAGCTCGCCGGGGCAAGACTTGCGCTTCAGCACCGAAAAAGTCGAAGCGACGTGGAATTTTGCCAACAAAATTTGGAACGCCTCGCGCTTTGCCTTGATGAACATGGGCGGCATGACGTACGAGGAGCTTGATTTGAGCGGCGAAAAAACGGTCGCCGACCATTGGATTTTAACACGTCTCAACGAAACGATCGATACGGTGACGAAGCTCGCTGAGAAATACGAATTCGGCGAAGCGGGGCGTACGCTGTACAACTTTATTTGGGACGACTTGTGCGACTGGTATATCGAAATGGCAAAGCTGCCGCTGTACGGTGATGACGAGGCGGCGAAAAAGACGACGCGTTCGGTGTTGGCGTATGTGCTCGACAACACGATGCGCCTGCTTCACCCGTTCATGCCGTTCATTACCGAGGAAATTTGGCAAAACTTGCCGCATGAAGGCGAATCGATCACCGTCGCTCCGTGGCCGCAAGTGCGCCCTGAGCTGTCGAACGAAGAAGCCGCGGAAGAAATGCGGATGCTCGTCGACATCATCCGCGCCGTCCGCAACGTCCGCGCCGAAGTGAACACGCCGCCGAGCAAGCCGATTGCGCTCTATATTAAGACAAAAGATGAACAAGTGCGGGCGGCGCTCATGAAAAACCGCGCCTATTTGGAGCGGTTCTGCAACCCGAGCGAGCTCTTGATTGATACAAACGTTCCCGCGCCGGACAAAGCGATGACGGCGGTCGTCACCGGCGCCGAGCTCATTTTGCCGCTTGAAGGGTTGATCAACATCGAAGAAGAAATCAAACGGCTCGAAAAAGAGCTCGACAAATGGAACAAAGAAGTCGAACGCGTCGAAAAGAAACTGGCGAACGAAGGCTTTTTGGCGAAAGCGCCGGCCCATGTCGTCGAAGAAGAGCGGCGCAAGCGGCAAGATTACATCGAAAAACGCGAAGCCGTCAAGGCGCGCCTCGCCGAGCTCAAACGGTAGACAAACGATCTGGCGGTTGATTATGATGAAGACGAATCCGCTTGCGGGCGGGTTCGTCTTTTTCGATAGGGATGATGATGCCGAAGGAAAATGCCTTCGACATATACGATCGAGTCTTGGCCCCGATTGCCGCATGAAACCGGAAGCAGGACAAGACAACAACGAACAAGGAGGAGGATGAACATGGTTCGAACTTATGACGAAGCGGTCTCCTGGATTCACGGGCGGCTGCGGCTCGGCATGAAACCGGGATTGAAACGGATGGAATGGATGATGGAACAACTCGGCCACCCGGAACGCCGCGTCCGCGCCGTCCATATCGGGGGAACGAACGGAAAAGGGTCGACCGTCGCCTACCTGCGCTCCATTTTGCAGGCGGCGGGCTATTCGGTCGGCACGTTCACCTCGCCGTATGTCGAGCAGTTTAACGAACGAATCAGCATCAACGGCGAACCGATTTCCGATCAAGAGATCGTCGAGCTCGTGCGAGTCATTCAGCCGCTTGCCGATGAGTTGGAACAAACAGAGTTTGGCGGACCGACCGAGTTTGAAGTGATCACGGCGATGATGCTGTATTATTTTGGAAAACAGAACATTCAAGACATCGTGCTCGTCGAAGTCGGGCTTGGCGGCCGCTTGGACTCAACCAACATCATTTATCCGCTCGTTTCTGTCATTACAAACGTCAGCTACGATCATATGAACATTTTAGGCGATACGCTTGGGCAAATCGCCGCGGAGAAAGCCGGAATCATCAAATCGGGCGTGCCGCTTGTGACGGCGGTGAAGGAACCGGAGGCGTGGGAAGTGATCGCCAAAACGGCGGCGGAGCGGAAGGCGAAAACATATCGTCTCGGCGTCGATTTCACCGTTTCCGACCGGCAGGCGACGGTGGAAGGGGAGCAGTTTTCGCTTGTCACGCCGTTTGCCGAATATCGCGATTTGCGCATTCAAATGCCCGGCGCCCATCAAGTCGAAAACGCGGCGGTGGCGGTGATGGCGGCAGAGTTGTTGCGCCTTGGCTATTCGTTTTTGATCGATCCGGAGCATATCGCCGATGGGCTGGCCACTGCTGCTTGGCCCGGCCGGTTTGAGCGGGTGAGCGGCAAACCGCTCATCATTCTCGACGGCGCCCATAACGAAGCCGGCATTCGCGCCCTTGTCGAGACGGTGCGCGCTCATTATCCCGACAAGCGCGTCCATGTCTTGTTCGCCGCGCTGACAGACAAGCCGCTTGAACGAATGATCCGGCCGCTTGACGAGCTGGCTGAGACGATCACGTTTACGACGTTTGATTTTCCGCGCGCGGCGGCGGCGGAACAGTTGTATGCTCTTTCATCCCATCGGCATAAGGCGACTGTTCATCGTTGGAAGAAGTGGATCGGTGAGCAGAAAACACGTTTGTCCGCTCAAGAAATGTTGCTGATTACGGGGTCTTTATACTTTATTTCCGAAGTGAAAAAAAGCTTGTGTAAGAAAAATTTGCTATCAACAACGTCTATGAAATGGTATAATGAAGATAAAGAAAAATAGGTAATTTGTCATGAAACGGGGAGAGGAACATGAGGAAAAGGAGGTTTTTCCAAGCTCTTACAGCGTTGATCTGGGCATTTTTGCTCATGTTTTGCACAGGTGGGAAGGAGGTTGCCGTTCAAGCCGCTTCTTCCTCTCTGCCATCGCTTCAATTGCAGTTTTCTTCGTCACAATCAGAGTACGCCAAGCCGCCAAACGGCGATGCCCAAGGCCGGCTCGATGTGACGCTCGTTCCACAAGGGGCTGTTTCAGGAATCATCCGCCCGCCGATCGATGTCGTGTTTGTCATGGACGTGTCGGGGTCGATGACGGCAATGAAGCTGCAAAGCGCCAAATCCGCTCTGCAAGCGGCGGTCAACTACTTTAAGTCCAATTACAACCAAAATGACCGCTTTGCTCTTATTCCGTTTTCCGATGGAGTGCGGGAAGCAAGTGTGGTTCCGTTTGGGAAGTACTCGAATGTTGCAAGTCAGCTTGATGCCATTCTCAATACCGGCAACAGCTTGACCGCCGGCGGCGGAACGAACTATTCGGCTGCTTTGTCTCTTGCTAAATCGTATTTCACGGACCCAACGAGGAAAAAGTATATCATTTTCTTAACCGATGGCATGCCGACGGTGTTGAATACAGTCGATACGATTACGTATCGGGAGGTCAAGCAGAATTTTTGGGGTGGATATTCCTATACAAGGAATAGAGTAACCGATTCTCTTTCGGTCACATACGAATTGTACAGCGATGGACGGACTGCCGGTATCCGTTTTACCGACAACAAAGGATATTCTCGCCAATTTTACAGCGACGGGCAAGATTATGTCAATGGATGGTGGGTGTCTTGGGATAACGGCTATTCGTTCACTTACAGCAGCATCGAAGGGAAAATCCGAGCCGATGCCACAGCGGTGGCGAAAATGCTTGGAATGAACAATATTACCCTTTATTCGATCGGTTTTGGCAGCAACACTGAAGTCGATATGAGCTTTTTGCAGACGCTGTCCGCGACTGCTGGCGGCGAGGCACGGCAAGGAACGATGCAAAATTTGACCGCTTTGTTCCAACAGTTTTCCCAGCTTGCCACCACGCCAGCGATCACAGGAACGATCCGCATCCCGCTTTCGTCGTTTGGCGGCAATGTCGCCGTTGCGGAAAACGGCCAAGTATGGCTGGATGAAAACAAGCAAAACGCGTATATTTCGTTTTCCATCCCATACCAAGTTGGTCAAGGCACTCCGGCGCCGGTGACGATTCCGATTCCCGTGTCATTTAAAGCAAAAGGGATATATACGTTCAATGCTGAACTGACGTATCGGGATGTGTATGGCCAACCACAGCCGGTTGTGACGAAAACGGTGACCGTCACGGTCAAAGACGAAGCGCCGCCGTCGTTTACTGGAACGGTGAAGCTGCAAGGGCTGACCAATGATGTCACAAGCTTAATCAAACGGGGGGCAACCGATGGCGACGACAACCGCTTCCGTGCCACGTATTCGTTGTCGCTTGTCGGGTATGTCGGCAATGCGACCGGGACGATCAGCAATGTGAGCATTGTCCAAGAACTGCCCGATGGCATCTCCGTTGTTCCCGATGGCAAAGTCACAACCTATGTGGAGAATGGCAAGCGTTATGCCAAATGGTCTTTCACCAATCAAACGTTCGACTACAGCCAGCTCAACAAACTGACGCTCTCGGCGCAATGGGTGATGCAGGCTGATTTTGCCATGAACAGTGTTCAATTGCCGCCAGCTTTGGTGACATTCACCGACAGCCGTTATGGTACCAAAACATCGACGCTCGTTCCGCCGGCGGAACGGATCGGCATGACAGTTCGCTTGGATGATTTTCCGAACGTTTACTATGAAGGGAATGGAATGGGGACTATTACCAAACACAAATTTTCTGCTTTATCAGACGACATCGTCGGGCGGGCGGATCCTAATGCAAATGGATTATTGCCGTTGCCTGTCAAAGCGCTGCAATATGACCCAAATGATGACGGCGTGCTGCTTGTCACGTACAGCAATGGCCGGACGGTGCGCGTCGCCTTGAAACCGCAGCTGTCGATCATAACGGAAAGCGGTGTGGCGGAAAGCGGCGCTGTGATCACGGAAGCGCCGACTGTCAAAATGGTGGGGCTTGTCGCTGGCGAAGGGGTGAAGTACGAGTACCAAGTCGTACGAAATGGCGTGGTTTCAGACTGGCAGCCGCTCGCTTCGCCGTATATGATTTCCATTTCCGATGACGGTGAGTATACTGTCGCGGTGCGTTCGGCTGGGGGGCTGACGCGCGGTGACGGAACGACGAAGGTAGCGTTCCGTTATAAGAAATTAATCCGCCGCTTAGTGCTTGGCGATTACGACCCGACGATGAATGTCGGAGATACGCAGAAGATTTCAGTGACGATCGTTCCGAGCGATGCGACGAACAAAACGCTTGCGTGGACATCAAGCGACCCGAGTGTCGCATCCGTAGATCAAAACGGCATGGTGACAGCGCGAAAGCCTGGAACGGTGACGATCACCGTCCGCGCGACTGACGGCAGCAACGTGCAAGAGTCGGCGACGATTACGGTCATTGTGCCGCTCGAACGGATGGCGTTCCGCAATCCAATTCTATACATGAATGTCGGCGATCCACTACTCGAAGTGGCGCCAGAACTCCATTTCATTCCGGAAAATGCAACGGACAACAAGGCGCTTCGCTCTGTTGTAACGTCTGACGATCGGTTTGTCAAAGTGGTTCAAGAAAACGGGAAATGGTATTTGCAAGCGGTTGATGTCGGATATGCCATCATCACGGCGACAGCCGAGGTGAAAGCGCTGGATGGCCGGGATATTCAAGCTGAGGCGACCGTCATTGTCCGATCGCCTTCCACCAACCAAAATGGCGGGAACGGCGGCAAATGGTAGCCATGAATAAAGCGCGGCCTCCCTTTCGGGAGCGCCGCTTTCCGTTTTGAATCAAAAATGCCTCCTTCATTCTACTTCCAATCGGTCGACCACGAGCGAAATGCGATTGACAAAAGGAAGTCCTGTCCCTTGTTCAACAAGCATTTCAGGACGATAGCGGATGACGAGGCGTGAGGATAACGGATCACTTCCTGGCGTAAACCGGTCCGGTTCTCCGTTTTCCCCATTGACTTGACCGCGGAATGCGTTGACGACAAGCCCATTGATGTCTGTGTCTGGAGCTGTTGCTCTGTTTCCGTGGGCGAACAGCCCGCCTTCGATATACAAGTAGGATCCAACGGCATAAATCGTGGCGCTGCTGTCTGTGTAAAAGTATCCTTTCAAATTCGGTGTCGGAATGGTTGGGTTATTGAATTCATTAATACGGGAAATATCGAGCGGACCTTTCGACAGCAACACAACACCTTTGTTGTTTAGCGCCCGTTCGATCCGGCTTTGGTAAATTTTCGTGCTCCCGGTGACGTAGATGCTTGCGTCAAGCCGCAAGTTGCCTGTCAAAGTTAAATCACCGAGGACGATAAAATTTCCGCGTACGCTGACAAATGTACTGGGATTTGTCGGCCCATCAAGGCGAAGATCGCCGTTGACAATGAGCCATTGGTTGACTCCGCTGTTCTGAATATCGACATCTCCTCTCAAAACGCTGTTTCCATCGAGGTAGAGCGGTTTGGTTTTGGACTGCTCTTTGATCACTTCTTCAAGCGTTTTACGTGGATCGTTTGGATCCGGTTGATTCGATTGGATCGAGGTCCATTGATTGGACAACTCTGCCACTAACGTGTGAAGTTGGCTATTTTTGTCCCCGGCTTCTTGAATGGATTCCATTCGCTCAATGTAATCGGATGACGGGGGCAAAATTCCCGATGCTTGCAACAGTTTGTCGGCCACAGTAAGGTCAAAATCGACATCGATAAAATCTTCGTTTTCTTGCCTGATGGTTGGCGCCGGTTCTGGCACATCCGTCGGCCAACGAGGCGCCCAATTGGTCTTCATGCGAAAACGGCCTTGTGATGCTTCCCAGCAACCGGTCGTTTGCCCGCATGCATTCAATTGTCCGTCGTTTGTATACCAAATCGAGGAAGAGGATAAAAGCGGCATGCCGGCGTTAGACGAATTGACGGTCAGCTGTCCGTTTGCCTTCACATAGTTGGTCGCGTTGCTGGCATAGGCGTTTTGCCCTGTGTATACATTCCCGTTTTCGACATAAACCCCGCCGTTGAGGACCACTGTTTCCTTTGAGCCAAGCGCATATTTCAAAAAGCTTGGCGTATTGGTCACAAAGACGAGCCGCTTGACGGTTCGCGTCCGATGGCCGTCATTGAACGTTTTCGTTAAACGAAGGGCGCGAAGAAACACTTGGTTTTTGGGAATATCATATTGCTCGCTTTCATCTTCCATGATCACCCCGTAGCGGTCGCGCAGGCGGCCGGCGATCGTGTCTTCTCCAGGAGACGAGCTGCCAAGCCCGAGAAACTGATCCCATTGGTCAGGCGCAAAAATACGATGGCGGACCAAAAAATTTGGATCCGATAACTCTGCTTTCAGATCGGCGACTGCCTCGTTGACATCCGTCTTCGCCTCATGCAGCGATTGTACGTCATCCACGCGCACGGTGGTGAATTGGGCGTGCTCGACGGCGGTGGTGACAATGGTTAGACCTAGCAATAAAAAGACGGTGATGACCAACAATGTTGTAATCAAACTATATCCTCGCTGATCTCGGCGCATAGGGCCTCCCCCCTAAAAACCGAATTCCGTCTGTAAAGTGAAAGGTTTTATCGAAAGCATCCCGTTGTTATTCCCATCTTTGATCGTTAAGATGATGGTGATCACCCCACTTCGGCAAATTTCTCCGTCTCTGCGCGCGCAACGGAACGAAAAGGAGGAAGAATCGTCCAGCAAAAGGCGTGTGGATGTAATCGCTTCCCCGTCCATCATCAGTTTTCCGTCTTTAATCGAAATGATTTGATGGACCGATTGCGCCGCGGTTTCGCGGGAAACAAGACCGACTTGGTTGTTCGTTTTGAATTGCTCGTTTTTGACAAACGACAGTTGACTAAGCGTTTTGTTTTCTTGGCTCCGATCGGCTTCAAGGCCGTCCGGCGAGAACATGTATAAGGCATTCATGATGCGTGCCACCGCGTAATCCGCCTCGCTCCGTAATTCACTTTCAATGCCGATGTGCTGATAAACGCGAATGCCCGCTAGAAAAACAGTATAGATGGCGCCAATGATCAACATGGAAATGGAAATGGCGGCCAACAGCTCGACAAGCGTCATCCCATCTTGGGTGTTAACGGATCGTCTCATCGGTCACCACTCCTTCCACCCATGTGATGTCGCCGTTTCGTTCTCCCCAACGGACAACGGCGTACAGTTTCGCCATGTAGGTGCCGGCTTCGGAGGAGATCATGTTGTTTCGTTCACGACGGATCTCTTCTTTGAGCCGCTCCGGCAATGACGCAAATTCAGAGGAGGTGAGGAATCCGTCCCATCCTTTTTGATCGCAGCGGATGATGTACACCGTTGTTTCGTATTGAACATCATTGATTGTTGGGGCGAGCTGGGCGGTGCATGATTGTTGAGAGCTTATCGTTTCGCCCTGATTTCCGCTTGGAAACAATAAAGAGGACAAGGCTTCATGGCTGCAGCTGTTTTTCTCTACTTTAAGAAATGAAAGATTGTTCTCTGTCATGTAATTCGATAAGGAAGAAAAGAGAACATTTTTTTCAAAGTACGCCATCGTTCCACGCGCCACGTTGATGGCCACCGTTCGTCGTTCGTTATCGGCTGTATACGTCATAGCGTGGGTGAAAAAGGAAAACAAGCCGATCGCCACCGCAGACAACAGCGTGATGGACAACAATGTCTCGATAAGGGTGAACCCTAAAGTGCGTCGGCAGGAAAAAAAATTCTTGTCCGTCATTGATCACAACCTTCTTTCAAAATATGTAACTTTATTATACAATAAGTAAGAGTCGAATGTTGCAGATTTTTAGTATAAAAGAGGTCTTTTGTCATAGAAGAAACGGGGGGGCATGATGAAAGAGGCGCTCATGTATGCCGGTGCTTTTGTCGTGGCGCTGCTGCTGATTTGGCTTCTTCCGCTTGGCTTCAGCCGGCTTGGGGGGCTTACAGCGGTTGTTATGGCGCTGTTGGCTGCGCTTTTGGCCGAATTTGCTAGTTCGATCATTCCGCTTTGGCAGGCCGGGCTTCTTGTTCTTTTGTTGTTGGCGGCTGCATCGTATTTGCTTGACCGCCGATTTGGCGCTGCTCTTTACCGCGCCGGGGCTTCTCGTGAATCAAGTTTTGTAAAAGAAGAAAAAGAGGAGCGGTCGGCGCCGGAATCTTTGGCTTCTGTCCCTGTTTTGCCAAAGGCGCCGTTGCCGTCGATCCAGTTTGATCAAGCGCCGCCCCTTTCTGAACCTAATGAATCATCATCGATAGAGCAGACAGCAGAACGGTCGGAAGAAGTGAACCATTCTCCCGCTGACTTGTTGATGGAGGCAGCGGCAGAAACTGTTCCACCGTGGGAGCAAGCGGAAGAAATCGTTGGAGCGTCCGAACCGCTGCGGCGTGTTTCCGATTGGTTGGATCAGTGGCCGGGCGCTGTGACGCCGGACCTTGAGACAGCGGTGCTTGATGAAGTGTCAAAAGAGAGCGGAAATGAAGGATCGCAAGCCGATGAGCCGGTTCTGAATGCAGCAGAAATCGTTAAGGGTGAGAGCCGCGGCGAGAATGAATGGGATGCATGGATGAGCATGGATGATCGTTTCTCAGAGCGCGTGGAAGGCGGAGAATACGAGTTCTCTTCAACGGACAGCGTCAAACGGGAGCACGGAGGCGTCTTTTTCGAGGCGGCCGTGGCTCCGGATGAGGATGGATTTGCCGGAATCCATGACATCTGGCATCATAAAGAAGGACAACGCGTGGAGGCGGAAAGCTTCGAGGACGATGGCGTGATGTTTGCTGATGGCCTTGAGATTGGACATGATCAAGACAGCGGTGCGGTCGATTGGATGGATCGGCTCGTGGATGATGCCGTTTCGTTGAGATCAGCTGCTGAAGCGATGGTCAGCGAAAAAACAGCGGACGCTTCCGAGCAGCAAGAGGAACAAAAGGCGGATTCCGAAGAGAATCCTCAATATGAAGAATGCGTCGAGGCGGCAGATGAGCCGTTTGCTGAAGAACCAATGCATTTGGTTGCTTCGGAAAAAGCGCAAATGGCGGCAGCGGAATTGATGCTGAGCCGCCGCCGTTTGACGGCCGATGCGTATGAACAATGCCTGCATCAATGTTTGCAAGCCCCGCTTTCCGATCGCGATTACTACGTATTCGCCCGCCTGCTGTTGGAGCATTATGCACTGGAACAAAATGGCCAACAGCTTCGTGCGTGGGTTGACCAGCTCGAGCGACGTTTTTCAAACTATCCAGCTATCGCGGCTGAACTGGCATTCTGGCGGGAAATCGCCGCTACATTAGCAAATGGTTGAGGTGAAGAGGATGAAAGCGAGCGCGCAAATCATCGGATTGCCGATCATCAGCATTGCGGATGGGATGCAAATCGGCGCCGTGAAAAGCTTTGTCATTAATCCTGATAAAGGTTCCATCGATTTTTTGACTGTCGAGCAAGAAGATGTGCAACTCAGTTTAAAAGCGATTCCGTTTAAAAAAATCGTCGGAATCGGCGAATTCGCCGTTACGGTGGCAAGCAGCCATGATGTCATTGATTTGGCGGAAATTCCGATTGCCAACCAGCTTGTCAACAAGCAAATCCGCATCAAAAATACAAAAGCCATCACGCGCAAAGGACAGCTTTTGGGGGAAGTCCATGAGTTTTTCCTAAACGAAGAGACAGGGGATATTATCGGCATCTCCCTTCGCCTTGAAAGTGGAGAAGCGGTGTTGCCATCCGCCCAAGTGTTGACTTATGGAAAGGATATATTGATCGTCAGCGACGACGCTTCGGGAGCTCTCCTTTCCGATGCGTCGATGCTCATTCAAAAGAATGAAAAAGAAACAGAGGCCAGCAACATTCCTGAACAGATCCAAGCTATGTCGGAGACAGCGGAAAATGTCGAAGCGCTTGAATCGCTCCGTGAAAAGCAAGTGGCGCTTCTTGCGGGGAAACGGGTGACCAAGGATATTTATGATTTGAACGGCGAACTTCTGTTTCCAGCGGGAACGACGCTTCGCGAAGAAGATGTGAGAAAAGCGCAAGAGGCGGGTCCAAGCGTCATTGTTGATGTGTCGATGAATATCGAAGCTGAGTGAAAAAGGGGGAGCTCGAGGTGAGAGCGGCTTCCATAGGAAAACTGTTTATCGTGATGGCGGTTTGCACCGTTTATTTCCTCACCTTTGCCCGCTTGGGCGTTTTGGCTTATGAGTCGTTTGGCCCTGATCAAGACCGCTATCGCTCCGGGACGTACGTCGGGCCGATTTCGCTTGCTGGGATGACGAGAGCGGAAGCCCAACAGGCGGTGGCAGACAAGGTGAGCGACTGGCGATCGACAGCTTCGATTTCGGTCAGCTATCAAGAAAAGAAAGCCGAGCTGCCGGCTGACATCTTTACATTTCGCTTGTCGGAAAGCACAAAAAACGTGGTCAACGGCCGTTCCTCGCCGCTTCTTGTGTTGGCTGACATGAGCGCTTGCATGGAAACCGTTGAACGCCTTCTCCCGCCGGCGGCAGTCCCCGCCTTGGATCTCAAAGCGTTGGAAGCGGATTTGGAGGCGGCGGCGTCCCAGCTTGCCGTTCCGAACAAGCCGCTCGACTTGGCCCATTATCTTCCCTCTTCCGGGAAGGGGCAGACGGTCGTGAGTGAAGCGGCTGTTGCCATTCGCGATCAAAGTCTCTCCCGTTTTCTTGCTTCGGAACGCCGTGTCGTCCTCCGCTCCAATCAATTGGTCTCGTTGCGCGCCGTGATTCAGCAGGCTGGTGGCGGGCTGTCGAATCAGGCTGTCGACGCATTGGCATCAGCGGTGTATCGTGCTGTGCTGTCGACGAATTTTTTGTTGATGGAACGGTATGCGGGAAGTTCGCTTCCAGATGGCATTCCTCCGGGATTTGAGGCCAAGGTGGATGACAAACGCGATTTACAATGGTTGAATCCGAACTCGACGGACTATACGCTCATTCTTCGCTACGATGGCCGCCAAGTGAAAGCGTTAGTGTACGGTTGGCCGTTTGCGTATCAATATATCGTGCGCACGAGCGGGCTAGAGCGGATCGAACCGCGCAAAATCATTCAATACGATGCCCGGTTGGCGCCGGATGAAACCGTGACGAAACAAGTCGGCCGTTCTGGATTGCTTGTAAAAGTCGAACGCGAAGTGCGCGATGGCTCCCGGCTGATCCGCAAAGAGACGGTGAGCGAGGATTTTTACCCTCCGACGTATGCGGTTGAGGTAAGAGGGCTTGAAGTCCCAGAATCTTCATCCAATACAACGGGGGAAGGAAGCGAAACGCCATCTTCACCGTCTGATGCAACGAATAGCGGTCAGACTGAAGCGGAAAGCGGTCAAGAGAAATCAGAAGTCCAAAACGGCGAAGGGCAAAGCGGCAGCGACCAGACCAACGCAGCCCCTTCAACCGAATCGAAGCAAAGCGGGGAAAGCGGGGGAAGCCGATGAACAAAAAACGTGAGCGGAAACGCCTCGGTGATTTGTTGGTGGAAGCGGGGCTGATTACGGAAGAACAGCTGGCTGAAGCGTTGCGTGAGAAAACGCCTGGGCAAAAGCTTGGCGATGCGTTGCTGCAGCGAGGTTACATCACAGAGCAGCAGCTGATTGAGGCGCTTGAGTTTCAGCTCGGCATTCCTCATGTCAGCTTGTATCGCTACCCGATTGATCCGAAAGCGACGAGCCTAGTGCCAAAAGAGTTTGCTCGCCGCCATCTGATCATGCCCCTTAAGGTGGAAGACGATCGATTGCTCGTTGCCATGGCTGATCCAATGGATTTTTTTGCTATTGATGATTTGCGCTTGTCAACGGGGTTTCAGATCGAAACAGCGATCGCTTCAAAGGATGATATTTTGCGGGCGATCAATAAATATTATGACATGGACGAATCGTTTGATGATTTGCTGCCAGCGCCGCCGACGGAGATGCGCGAAGACGGTCGGACGGCCGAGGACGATTCCCCGATTGTTCGCCTAGTGAACCAAATTTTGCAGCTTGCTGTCGAACAGCGGGCAAGCGATATTCATATCGATCCGCAGGAGACAAAAGTGCTCATCCGTTATCGAATTGACGGCTTGCTTCGAACGGAGAGGGCGCTGCCGAAACATATGCAAAGCATGTTGACGGCGAGGATCAAAATTTTGGCCAACATGGACATCACCGAGCATCGTGTGCCGCAAGACGGGCGGATCAAAATGAACATCGATTTTCATCCCGTTGATTTGCGCGTGTCGACATTGCCGACGGTGTATGGGGAGAAAATCGTGATGCGCGTCCTCGATTTGGGTGCGGCGTTAAACGATATTCATAAACTTGGCTTCAACCCGGTCAATTTAGATCGGTTCATCCGTTTGATCGAGCGTCCGAACGGCATCATTTTGATCACCGGGCCGACCGGTTCGGGGAAATCGTCGACGCTTTACGCGGCGCTCAATCATTTAAACAGCGAACATGTCAACATCATTACGATCGAAGATCCGGTTGAATATCAGATCGAAGGCGTCAACCAAATTCAAGTCAACCCGAATGTCGGCTTAACGTTTGCCCAAGGGCTTCGCTCGATTTTGCGCCAAGACCCGAACATCATCATGGTCGGGGAGATTCGCGACCGCGAGACGGCGGAAGTGGCGATCCGCGCCTCACTCACCGGGCATTTAGTGTTAAGCACGCTCCATACGAACGATGCGTTAAGCACGATCACCCGCCTGATCGATATGGGGATTGAGCCGTTTTTAGTGGCCACATCGCTCGCTGGCGTTGTCTCGCAGCGGCTTGTGCGCCGCATCTGCCGCGACTGCCAGGAGGTGTATGAGCCGACGAAGCGGGAGCGGGACATTTTCGCCCGTCGGGGCATCGACATCCGCCAACTCGTCCGTGGCCGCGGCTGCCCGACGTGCAATATGACCGGTTACCGCGGGAGACTCGCGATCCACGAATTGCTTGTCATGACGGACGAGATGCGCCGCGTCATTTTAAACAATGAGCCGTTTTCGAAGTTGCGGGAACTCGCCGTTCAAAACAAAATGATCTTTTTGCTCGATGACGGGCTGTTGAAAGTGAAGCAAGGGTTGACGACGCTTGAAGAAGTGCTGAAAGTGGCCATTTTGCATTGATGGGTGAGACGGATGAAGGAAAAGCTTGAGGCGTTGTTGCGTGCGGCTTTTGAATACCGTGCGTCTGACGTACATTTGACGGTCGGGGCGCCGCCGATTTTTCGGGTGAATGGGGAACTGAAGGCGTATGGGCAAGAACGGCTGAACCCGGAGGACACGGAACAAATGGCGAAAGCCATCATTCCGCCGCCGCTTTGGCAGCAGTTTCAAGAAACGGGGGAGCTTGATTTTTCGTACGGTATTGCGGGTGTCTCCCGCTTCCGGATCAATGTGTTTAAGCAGCGGTCGTGCGTGTCGCTTGCCGTGCGCCTCATCCCGCCGCGCATTCCGACATTAGAAGAGCTCGGCTTGCCAAGCGTGTTAAAGCGCATCGCGGAAAAGCCGCACGGGCTTGTGCTTGTCACCGGGCCGACCGGCAGCGGCAAATCGACCACATTGGCGGCGATGATCGACTACATGAACAAAACGATGTCCAGACATATCATTACGCTGGAAGATCCGATTGAATATTTGCATCAGCACGGAAAATCGATCATCGACCAGCGGGAAGTTGGCTTTGACACGAACAGTTTTGCCGCCGGATTGCGCGCTGCGCTTCGTCAAGATCCGGATGTGATTTTAGTCGGGGAAATGCGCGATTTGGAAACGATCCAAACCGCGATCACTGCCGCGGAAACGGGTCATTTAGTGCTTGGCACCCTTCATACGGCGAGCGCCCCAGCGGCGATCGAACGGATGATTGACGTCTTTCCGTCAGCCCAGCAGGCGCAAATCCGGCTGCAGCTCGCTTCCGTCCTTGTTGCCGTCATGGCCCAACGTTTATTTCCCGACGGTCGGAAGAGAGGACGGACGGCGGCTATGGAAATTTTAATCAACAATGCCGCAGTGGCCAATTTGATCCGCAATGAAAAAGAGCATCAAATCATCAATATTATGCAGACGGGCCGCAGTGTGGGCATGCAGACGATGGAAATGAGCGTCAGGGAGCTTGTGGCCGCTGGCCGTATTGATCCATTGGCCGCGGAAGCGTATTTGACAAGGGAGCGTGGAGCGGATGGCGCAATTTAAGTATGAGGGGCGCGACCGAAGCGGACGGAAAAAAGCTGGGGTGATCACTGCCGTTTCGCGGCGCGAGGCGGCGGCAAAGCTTCGGGAAAAAGGAATTCGCCCGCTGGTGCTTGCCGAAGTGCCGCCGTCCATATGGAACAAAGAAATTTCGTTTGGCCGCGCCGTCAAACTGCAGCACTTTGTCATCTTTTTGCGCCAGTTCGCAACGCTTGTGCGCGCCGGAGTGACGATCGTCGATTCGATCCGCATTTTGGCGGAGCAAACGGAAAGCAAGCCGCTCGCTAAGACGCTTCTTGACATCGAACAGTCATTGCGCGGCGGGAACCCGCTCTCAGCGGCAGCGGCGAATCATCCGCGCATCTTTCCGCCGCTGTTTGTCAACATGGTGCGCGCCGGTGAAGCGAGCGGCACGCTCGATGAAACGCTCGACCGGCTTGCCGACCATTTTGAAAAAATGCATCGGACGCGGCAAAAAATCGCCTCGGCGCTTGCTTATCCGGTGGCTGTCGCCATCATCGCCGTTGCGGTTGTCATTTTTTTGCTTGTCTCGGTCGTGCCGACGTTTGTTGACATGTTTGCCGATTTTCACGCCGAATTGCCGGCGATCACAAAGTTTGTGCTGAAAGCGAGCGCATTTATGCAGCATTATTGGTGGATGATAACGTTGCTGGCGATCGGGGTGTTCCTTTTGTTCACCGCGCTGCGCCGGCAAAAGCGCACGAAATATTATTTGGACTATGCGGCCATGCGGCTGCCCATTTTCGGAACCCTTGTCCAAAAAGCGGCATTGGCGCGCGTCACGAGGACATTGAGCTCACTCGTGTCAAGCTCCGTGCCGATTTTAGAGGCGCTGTCCATTTCCGAGCGCGTCGTTGAAAATGAAGTGATCGCATCTGTGCTGGCTGAAGCGCGGACCTCCCTCGAGCGCGGGCAATCGCTCTCGGAGCCGCTCCGCCGCCATTGGGCGTTTCCGCCGCTTGTTGCGCAAATGATCACGATCGGCGAACAGACCGGTGCGCTTGACGCCATGCTTGGCAAAGTCGCCGACTTTTACGAAGCGGAAGTCGACGCCGGCACCGATCGCCTCAAGTCGCTCATCGAGCCGCTGATGATTGTGCTGCTTGCCGGCGTCGTCGGGACGATCGTCACGTCGATTATCGTTCCAATGTATGATATCTTTAATCACATTCAACAATAATTTATTTAAGAATGTCTTCCTATTTTTGTAGTGATATTGTAGAATAATAGGGAAATCGTTCTAAATCAATCAAGAGAAAGGGAGAGGAAAGGCATGTTCAAACGTCTTCTCAAAAACGAGCGCGGCTTGACGCTCATCGAACTGCTCGCCGTCATCGTCATTTTAGGGATCATCGCGGCGATTGCGATTCCGGCGATCGGCGCCATTATGGACAACTCGAAAAAAGACGCCCATATCGCCAATGCGAAGCAAGTGGCCAGTGCGGCGCGATTGGCCATTGCAGCGGATAAAAACACGAAGACGCAATACCAATTGAAGGAGTTGTACGAAGGCGGTTATTTAGAAAACATTCCGAAGTCGCCAGGGAAAGTGTCTACGAATAAATATGATGCAGAAAAAAGTATCGTGAAAATTGTAAAAGATTCCAATGGGGTTACGTATAAAGTAACGCTTGTTGATGCGAACGGTACATTTAAGTATATTGATGACAAAGATGTAAGTGAATTGACACGAAACGACGTGAACCTAGAACAAAAATCAGAACAAAAACCAGAACAAAAACCAGAACAAAAACCAGAACAATAATCATAATTTTTAGGAAGTCCGGTATAAATGACGGCAATCGCCTATTGTTTCGTTTTCCTTTACTCCCTCCTCCTCGCCTCGTTCTTTAACGTTGTCGGGCTGCGGGTGCCGGTCGGGGAGTCGATCGTCCGCCCGCGGTCGCATTGCCCGGCGTGCGGACGGACGCTATCGGCTGGGGAGCTCATCCCGGTTGTTTCGTATGTCGCGCAAAAAGGAAGATGCAAAGGGTGCGGGGGGCGCATCTCCCCCCTTTACCCTTTGATGGAATTGACAACCGCCGCTTTGTTGACGGCCGCGCCGATGTGGGTCGGCTGGGGCGGGCGGCTCGTTGTGGCGTGGACGTTGATCAGCTTGTTTGCCATCATTGTCGTCTCCGACCTTCGCTACATGCTCATCCCCGACCGGGTGCTTTTGGTGTTTGCCGGTTTGTTTTTGATGGAGCGGCTTGTGATCCCGTTTTTGCCGTGGGTCGATATGCTCCTTGGGGCGGCGGTCGGATTTTCGCTTTTATGGCTGATCGCCGTTTTGTCCAAAGGCGGGATGGGGGGCGGCGATGTGAAGCTGTTTGCCGTGCTTGGGTTTGTGCTCGGTTGGAAAATGGTGTTGCTCGCGTTTTTCTTGGCGACGTTGTACGGAACGGTGATCGGGCTTGTCGGCATGGCGTTGGGCCGCGTGCGGCGCGGCAAGCCGATGCCGTTTGCGCCGGCGATTGCGCTCGGGTCATTGACGGCGCTGTTTTTCGGTGATCAGCTTGTCGATGCGTATATGGATCTTTTTGTGTAAGGATGGGAAGAAAGGGGGCGAACGAGAATGGCGTTATGGTGGGGAAAGTCCAAATATGTGAACATCGTCGTAAAAGATCATGCCATTCGCTATGTGGAAGTCAAGCTAGGGCATCCGCCTGAAGTGAAACGATGGGGCGAACGGGCATTGCCAGTAGGGGTTGTTCGCGACGGCCGCATCGTCGATGGGGAAACATTGGCCATGATTTTGGACGAATGCGTGGAGGAATGGAAAATAGACGGCCATCGCGCGCGCTTTGTCGTCCCTGATCCATTCGTCATGATCCGCAGTTTGCCCCTTCCTTCTCATTTGTCGGATGAAGAAATTCGCGGCTATTTATTTCTGGAGCTTGGCGAGTCGATTCCGCTTCCTTTTGCCGATCCGGTGTTTGATTATGTAGTGATGGAGAGAACGAGCGAGGCGGTGTCGATTTTGCTGTTTGCGGCGCCGGAAGAGGCGGTGTCGGAATACGCGGCGCTTTTGGAAGAAGCCGATTTGCGCCCGGTGGCCGCGGATGTATCGCCGCTTTGCGCTTATCGTCCGTTTTATGCGGCGGGACAAGCTGCGCCGGACGATCATATTTTGCTTGTGCAGTTTGACGAATCCGCCGTGAATTTGAGCGTGTTTCATCGTCATTTGCCGTTGTTTATGCGCCATTTGCCGCTTGAAGCCTATCGTGACCGGACGGCGGCGATTGTGGATCCGTTCGTCGATGTGTATAAGGAAATGGAACGGATCATGAGCTTTTATTCGTTTTCCCTCCAACAAGGCAAACAGTCCATCACACGCCTGTTTCTCGCCGGCGATCATCCAGAGTTGGGCCATGTGTTCACGGCTTTGACAGAGCGGCTTGAAATGCCTGTAGAACGGCTCAGCGCGTCTCTTGATCCGCTGCCGGACCGCTTTCATCTCGCCTGGGGATTGGCGTTGAAAGAAGGAAGGGCTGACGATGATCGCTGAAATCAATTTATTGCCGAAAAAAGAAACGAGGCAGCCGATCCGTCTCGTTTTGTTGTTCGGGGCGGCGCTGCTTCTCCTAGCCGGTTCGGTGCTGTATTGGTTGATCGATCGTGCGGATCATCGCCAGGCCATGTTGGAGGCGGAATTAAAAAAAGTGCGAGCGGAGCAAGATGTACTGGCGGCGAAAATGAAAAATATAGACGAACAGAAGGAGCAAGAAGAGCTGGCGAAGGCGGTGAAATGGGCGGAACGCTATCCGCTGAAATCAGTGCCGTTGCTGCGGGCATTGACAAAGCAGCTTCCCGAACGCGGATTCATGATGAATGTGACGTACTCGGATCAGACAAAGATGACCATGGTGGTGCAGTTTGATGCGCCGGAAGAGGCGGCCTATTATTTGGATCGATTAGAAAAAGTGAGAATGGTGAAAAACGTCAAACTGGTCAATGTGGCGGCCAATAGCGAGACGAGTGGCGAACCGGAAGATCATCAAGTCGTGCCAAGATATATGGCGCAATATGAGCTGGAGCTGCAACAGGCTGATGGGGAGGAAAAAAAATCATGAGCCGCTTTGGCAAATGGCCGCTTCTTGTTGCGGCAATGGCTGCGGTCACCGCGCTTTTGTTTGCGGCCGCCTATTCATGGCTGGTCATGCCTCGCTACAGCCAGCTCGAGCAGATGGAGCAAACGGTGCAAAGCGAGAAAAAGGTGCTCGCCGCTTTGAAGCAAAAGCTGCCTCCTTCTTCAGAGGAAACAGCACAAACCGTTGCTTTATTGCAAAAAAAAGTCCCTGTCCATCCGCTTACGGACCAGTTGTTGCTCTTGTTTCAGAAAGCGGAATATATCGCTGACAGCCAGCTGGTGAGCGTCAATTTTTCTGATGAAGGAGCAGCATCTTCACAGCAGAACGACAGTGGAACGAACAACGGAAGCGAAGGAAATCGAGCGGTTTCTCCGTCAAGCAGCATTCAATCCATCACCGCCCAACTGACCGTGCAGTCGCCTTCCTATTATCAGCTTGAACGGTTTTTAGAGGTGTTGGAGCAGTCGGAGCGCATCGTGGCGATTGAAGGGTTGACCGTCACTGGGCCTCCGGAGCTGATGTCCATCGCTGATGAAGTCCAACCGTTGACGTATTCGGTGACCGTTCGTGCGTTTTATGCTCCGAAGCTTGAGAAATGGAAACAGTTGTCTCCCGTTCGCGATGTCCCTCCGCCAAGCGGCAAAGACAATCCGCTCGTGGAAATGGCGCCGTCTTCGGGCCGGTAGCGGGGATGGTGGAAGTCCGATATGCTCATTCGCATGAAGCGGGGGATGACCCTCATTGAGCTTTTGGCTGTGTTGGTGATCATCGGCATTGTGGCGATGATCGTCGGTCTTGCCATGTGGACGGTGATTGATCGGGCGCGCGAGCGGGCGTTTGTTTCCAATGCGTATGGACTATATGAAGCGGCGCGGCTGTATGTCGGCGCCGAGAAAGTGGAATTTTTGCCAGCCCGTTCTTCTGCCATATTGTCGTATGGAGAATTGCTGGGCAACGGTTTGCTGGATCCAATCGAAGATCCGTTTACCGGAAATGTATTGCCGCCGGAAACAAACCCATCATACGTGCTTGTGACGAAGCGGGAAGACGGCGGGATCGATTACGCCGTTTGCTTGAAAGGGGAGACGAAGCAGCTTTGCGCCTATGAGGGGCGCGAGCAGCCGATTCCTGTCGAAGCGCTGGGGACGGAGATGATTCGTGACCGATAATGTCGGAAAATGAAGAACAGAAGCGGGGACAAGACGACAAATGTCTTGTTCTTTTTTTTTCTCTTTATGGTAAGATAGGCGAAAGAAATCGAAGTGTGAAAAAGGACGGTGGCAAAATGGACAAGCAGCGTCCGGGCATTACGGTGAACATTAACGGACAATCGCGGCCGTTTACCATTGAACAACCATCGGACGAGCAACAGGATGAACCCGGCGGACAGAAGCACAGAGCGGCTTCGCCGGCCGCTTCTTCCGTTGGTGGAACCTCGGTCGGACATCTTTCGCTCAGCCCTCGGCAGGGGGGCAGCCTTCCAGACGGTGGAGACGCAACGGATCGCGGGCGCAACGGCGGACAAGAAACGGAAACAGAAGTGATGGCCGTTGCTGAAAAGGAGGGGGCTGCCGCTATGGAAGCTGATGAACCGATCTTTTCCGTTTCAGAGGCAGTCCCCAAGAAGAAAGTCGGCAAAACGCGCCGGCCGTGGCTGCCGTCGCACGTCAAGCCGCTGTTTCTCGCGGCGGCAGTCGCGGCGCTTGTCGGCATGGCATTTGGCATGGTGATGCTTCGTCTTGTCCCGAAGGAAAAAGCGGAGCCATCGCCGGCGGCGGAAGCGTTGACAGAACTGACGGAGGATGGAGCGGTTTCGGGCAGAGGACGTGCGGAAAGCGAGTTGCCCGCCCCGTTTTCGGTCGCTGTCATTCAGGCCGGCGTCTACTCAAATGCGGATTCGGCGGCGCGGGCAGCCGAATCGATTCGACAGGCCGACGTGCCGGTCGTGGTGGCTGGAAAACAGCCGGCGGCTCTCTATATTGCGGTTGGCGCGGATAAGGAAGCGCTGCGGGCGGTCAACGATCAATACCGAGGAGCGGTGCCGAGCACGTACGTGAAGGAGCTGTCGTTTGCGGCCGACACGAAGGCGCGCCGGTCGGATATCGTCCAAAAAGGAGAGGCGCTATACGGAAGCATGGCAGCAGTTTCCGCCGCTTTGCTCGCCGGCAAGGATGTGAGCGACGGGGAATGGAAGGCGCTGAGCAAGGTGTACGGCTCGTTTGAAAAAAGCGAAACACCCAACGACAACACGGTCAAGAAATATGCCGAGTCGCTGAAGCAGGCGTATTTGGCGCTTGTTGCCTACAAGGAGGGTGAGGAAAAAGAGCTGCTGAACAAAACCCAGCAGCTGCTGCTTGAGGCGCTTGCCGTTTACATGGAGTTGGTTCCGCTGCGGAGCTGAACGGCTCCGTTTTTTGTTTTTTCGCCCGCCTGCAGAAATTGCCTTTCACCGCAAAATTTGCTACGATACAAATGAATCTTCCGAACCGAAACGAAGAAAGGAGAATGACGATGCCCCCACGGTTCGTGCTTGCCTCTCGTTCCCCGCGCCGCAGGCAAATCCTCGAGCTGGCCGGCTGGGCGTTTGACGTGCAGGAAAGCCAGGCCGATGAGACGATCCCCCCCGGAATGCCGCCCGACGCAGCCGTTCAATTGCTGGCCCGCCGGAAAGTGGAAGCGGTTGCGCCGTCTGCGCCCGGTGCCTTCGTTCTTGGCGCCGACACGATCGTCGTGTGCAACGGACGCTTGTTGGGAAAACCGCGCACCGAAACAGAAGCGTTTGACATGCTGCGGCTTTTGTCCGGACGAACGCATGATGTTTGGACCGGTGTCGCGATCGCGGCGCCGCACGGGAAGACTGTGTCATTCGCTGAAAAAACAGCGGTGACGTTTTGGGAGTTGAGCGATGAGGAAATCACATCCTACATCGCCACCGGAGAGCCGATGGACAAGGCGGGGGCGTACGGCATTCAAGGCCGGGCTGCCTTGTTTGTCAGGCGGATTGAGGGGGATTATTTGACGGTCGTCGGCTTGCCGCTGTCGCGGACGGTACGGGAGCTGCGCCGGCTTGGATGGCCGCCTTACGGAATGGAGACGTGATTGTTTCAGCAAAGGATGTTCAGTCTGGGGCTTCGCCATGGCCGCGAGACGGCAGGGGGGCGTGATGCGGCCAAGCAGCTGGGCGCCTGCAGCGCGCCAGCCGTTTGGTCGAACAAAAATACGAAAAGGGAGGAATACAATGGCGTGGATGATCCGCGATGTGCCGAAAGACAGCCGTCCGCGCGAACGGCTGTTGTCGTCGGGGCCGGAAAGCTTGGCAGACCATGAACTGCTGGCGATTTTGTTGCGCACCGGAACGAAGGACGAGTCGGTCGTGCAGCTTGCCCAACGCTTCCTTCGCCACTTTGAAGGGCTAAGGCTGCTCAAAGACGCAACAGTGGAAGAAATGACGAATATTAAAGGAATCGGGCCGACAAAAGCGGCGCAAATTTTGGCGGCGTTGGAACTCGGCCGCCGCATCCACCAATCCGGCTACAACGACCGCTATGTGATCCGCTGTCCGGAGGACGGAGCCAAATATGTGATGGAAGATATGCGGTTTTTGTCGCAAGAACATTTTGTTGCGATTTATTTGAATACAAAAAACCAAGTTATTTATCGCAAAACGGTGTTCATCGGCAGCTTAAACGCTTCAATTGTCCACCCGCGCGAAGTGTTTAAAGAGGCGATCAAACGATCCGCCGCCTCTGTCATTTGCGTGCACAACCACCCCTCCGGTGATCCAACCCCAAGCCGCGAAGACATCGATGTCACCAAACGGCTCGCGGAATGCGGCCGCATTATCGGCATCGAGCTGTTGGACCATCTTATCATCGGCGATCAAAAATTCATCAGTCTGAAAGAAAAAGGCTATGTCTAACGGTTCTCATTTTTTGTCGAATCAGTTATAATATCAACTATGAGTTTTTCCGAATCCGTTTAGGCGGTGCTGTACAATTTATAAATGACTGACATCCGACCAATTTGGCCAATAGAAAAATGATAATACGCATTTCGTTTCGGAAAGGAAGATCAACGATATGTTTGGGATTGGAACGAAAGATCTTGGGATCGATTTAGGGACAGCGAACACGCTTGTTTATGTCAAAGGAAAAGGGATCGTCTTGCGCGAGCCGTCCGTCGTCGCCATTCAGCGCGACACGAAGCAAATTGTTGCGGTCGGCAACGAGGCGAAAAACATGATCGGGCGCACGCCCGGCAACATCGTGGCGCTGCGGCCGATGAAAGACGGCGTCATCGCCGATTATGAGACGACAGCGACGATGATGAAATATTATATTCGCAAAGCCATCAAGACGAAGGGATTGTTTGCCGGCAAGCCGTATGTGATGGTGTGCGTGCCGTATGGCATTACAGCGGTCGAGGAGCGGGCGGTCATCGATGCGACGCGCCAGGCCGGAGCGCGCGACGCCTATACGATTGAAGAGCCGTTTGCGGCTGCAATCGGCGCTAACTTGCCGGTATGGGAGCCGACTGGCAGCATGGTCGTCGACATCGGCGGCGGCACGACCGAAGTGGCGGTCATTTCGCTCGGCGGCATCGTGACGAGCCAGTCGATCCGCATTGCCGGTGATGAAATGGATGAAGCGATCATCCAATACATTCGCAAGTCGTATAACCTCATGATCGGCGAACGGACAGCCGAGGCGATTAAAATGGAAATCGGTTCAGCCGGAAATCCGGAAGGAATCGGAAACATGGAAATTCGCGGCCGCGATTTATTGACGGGCTTGCCGAAAACGATCGAAATCAGCGCCGAGGAAGTGGCTGAGGCGCTTCGCGACACGGTTTATGCCATTGTGGAATCCGTGAAAAACACGCTTGAAAAAACGCCGCCGGAGCTAGCGGCCGACATTATGGACCGCGGCATCGTCCTGACGGGCGGCGGAGCTTTGTTGCGCAATTTGGACAAGGTCATCAGCCAAGAAACGGATATGCCGGTCATCGTCGCCGAAAATCCGCTTGACTGCGTGGCCATCGGCACAGGAAAAGCGCTCGACCACATCGACTTGTTCAAAAACAAGGCGAGAGACCATCGCTGACAGCAAGAAGGTGCCGACGCATGCCACAGTTTTTCGGAAATAAGCGCCTCATTTTTTTGCTTGTCAGCATCGTCATTCTCGTCATGTTGATCGGGTTTTCGCTGCGCAGCCGCGAGCAACTGACGTGGCCGGAGCAGTTTGTGAAAGACACGGTTGGCTTTGTCCAGCTTCTGTTCGGGAAGCCTGCGCAAGTGGTCGCGGGCTTCCTTGAAAATGTGAGCGACCTTCGCCATACATATGAGGAAAATCAATTGCTGAAGGCGAGGCTTGAGGAGTATGCGGCGCTGCAGGCCGAAGTGGAGTCGCTGCGCCAGGAAAACGAACGGTTGCGGGCGCTTCTCGATAAAAAAGAGAGTTTGCGCGATTTTATCCCCATTCAAGCGACCGTGATCGGGCGGAATCCAGACCGTTGGCGGGAGACGGTGATCGTCAACAAAGGTGCGCAACACGGGGTGAAAAAAGATATGGCCGTCATTACCCCGGCTGGACTTGTCGGCAAAGTGCAGCATGCTTCCCAATTCACATCCACCGTCCAGCTGTTGAGCGCGCTTGACCAAAACAACCGCATTTCCGCGTATGTCCAAGGAAACGAAAATGTATTCGGCTTAATTGAAGGGTATGACAGCAAACGACGCGAACTGATCCTTGGCGAAATTCCAATTGACGCCAAAGTGAAGGAGAAGCAAAAAGTATTGACTTCCGGCCTCGGCGGCGTGTTTCCAAAGGGATTGCCGATCGGTGAAGTGACGGAAGTCAAACCGGATCAGTACGGGCTGACGCAAGTCATCTATGTCAAGCCGTTTGCCAACTTGTACGATGTGGACGACGTTATGATTGTGAAACGGACGATCGATGCAACACTGCAAGAAGAGGAGGAGGCAAAGTGAACAAGTGGCGTCTCCCTTTCCTTGCGGTGTTATGTTTTGTCAGTGAAAGCATTTTGGTTGATGTATGGCCGAAAGGCGATGTATACATCCGGTATTTTTTTGTTCCCCGCTTTTTTCTCATTTTTTTGGTGCTGATGGCTGTGCACTTCGGCGGAACGCGGGCGATGGGGTACGGGTTTATCTTCGGGTTTCTGTATGACGTCGTCTACACAGAGCTGCTCGGTGTTTACGCGTTTGCCTATGCGCTCATCGCCTATGGAGCGGGCAAAGTGATGAGATGGTTTCACCAGAACTGGCTCGTTCTTTTTTTGATGTCGTTGTTGGCTGTCGCGGTGCTTGACAGTTATGTGTACGGCATCCAGCTGTTGATCGGACGGACGGATTGGCCGTTTGCCGTCTTTTGGGGGCGCCGCTTATGGCCAACGCTGCTGTTAAACGCCGTGTTTTTGCTCGTCTTTTTGCACCCGCTTGAACGGTGGATGGCAAAAATTCGCCGGTCGGAGCAGGAAGAATAAAAGAGGAAAAACGGCCCGTTTTGTAGAATTATTCGTTGGGGTGAACGTTGTGGCAAAGCAAAAGCAGCAGTACGTGACGATTAAAGGGACGAAAGACGGGCTGACGCTGCAGTTGGATGACCGCTGTTCGTACGAGGACTTGTTGAAAGAAATCGAAGAGCGGCTCATCAAACGCGCCGGCGTTGCGCCAAACAGTCCGCTCGTCTCCGTGCATCTCAAAGTCGGGAATCGTTACTTGACGCCCGAACAAGAAGAGGAGCTGCGCGCGCTCATCCGCCGTTCCAAAAACTTGGTCGTCGATTCAATCGAAAGCAATGTCATATCGAAAGCGGAAGCGCTCGAATGGGTGCAAAAAATGAAAATTTCGGCTGTCCCGCGCATCGTCCGTTCCGGGCAAGTGCTTCATGTCGAAGGGGATTTGCTGCTGATCGGCGACGTCAACCCTGGCGGAACAGTCATCGCCGGGGGGAACATTTTCATCCTCGGCGCTTTGCGCGGCATCGCTCATGCTGGGTATAGCGGGAACAAAGAAGCTGTCATCGCCGCGTCGGTGATGAAGCCGATGCAGCTGCGCATCGGCGATGTGATGAACCGCGCTCCCGACTACAAAACGGACGAAGGAAATGAAATGGAATGCGCTTATGTCGATGAACATAACCAGATTGTTGTCGACCGCTTGCAGCTGCTCATGCATTTGCGGCCGAATTTGACGCGCTTAGAAAGGAGAATGTGACCGTGGGAGAAGCGATCGTCATCACTTCCGGGAAAGGCGGCGTCGGCAAAACGACGACGACCGCGAACCTTGGGACGGCCCTTGCCATTTTGGGGAAGCGGGTGTGCCTGGTCGATACGGACATCGGGCTGCGCAACCTTGATGTTGTGCTGGGGCTTGAAAACCGCATTATTTACGACTTAGTCGATGTCGTCGAAGGGCGCTGCACCGTGCAAAAGGCGCTTGTCAAAGATAAGCGGTTCGAGAACCATTTGTATTTGCTGCCGGCTGCGCAAACGAGCGATAAATCGGCGGTCAATCCGGGGCAGATGAAAGAGCTGATCGAGCAGCTGAAGCAAGAATACGACTATGTGCTCATCGACTGTCCGGCTGGCATTGAGCAAGGATACCGCAACGCCGTCGCCGGCGCGGACGAGGCGATCGTCGTCACGACGCCGGAAGTGTCGGCCGTCCGCGACGCCGACCGCATCATCGGCTTGCTTGAAGCGGAAGAGCACGTCAAGCCGCCGCGCTTGATCATCAACCGCATTCGCAGCCATATGGTGAAAAACGGAGATATGCTCGATGTCGATGAAATCGTCATGCATTTGTCGATCGAGCTGCTCGGCATTATCGTCGACGATGAAAACGTGATCAAAGCGTCGAACCGCGGCGAACCGATCGTGCTCGACCCTAACAGCAAGGCGTCGATCGCTTACCGCAACATCGCCCGCCGCATCCTCGGCGAATCGGTGCCGCTGCCGCCGCTTGAGGAAGAGGAGAAAGGGTTGTTCTCAAAGATTCGAAAAATATTTAGCCTGAAATAGAGGAATGAGGGCAATTCCGGTAGGGAAATTGCCCTTTTTGTTTTGCCCCTCGTCTGTGCCAAGCGCCGCCAAGCTGTGCGAAAAGCCTGCTTTTCACCGCCTTTTGAGTCGCAAACCATCATTTTTCGCCGCCGCGGCTGATCACGTCTGCACCGATGGGCAGATTCAGCGCCGCGAAAAACGCCTGCTCATATTCAAACGGGTTGTCTCATAAACTAGTACAAACGTTGTTAGAAAGGTGGAGGGGGGACGTATGGACCGACGCGTTCGGGAGATGAAAAAACGGATTGAACAGCGGCGGAAAGAGCGCCGTTACCAGGTGCGGGAACGAAGGGAACCGGAGTGGGGGATGGCGGATGAAGAGCGGTACGGGCTGCCGGTCGTTACGTACGACCGCTATTCGTTTGAATCGGGGCCGCACCCGCTGTTCCGCAAAGAGTGGTTTCTTTTTCAAACGCTCATCGCCGCTTGCCTTGTGCTCGTCACCGCCATTTTGTTCAAACATCCGTCCGCTTCGCTCGAGCCGGCCCGGCAGTTTGTCGCTCGGACGATGGAGACGGAATTTCAGTTCGCCGCTGTCTCGGCTTGGTATGAACAAACGTTTGGCGAGCCGCTCGCCTTTTTTGCACCGAAAAAAGAACAAGAAACAAAAACTGCCTCATCATACGCGGTGCCCGCATCCGGCCGCGTGCTGGAGAGCTTTGAAAAAAACGGCCAAGGGGTGATGATTGAAACCGCAAACGGCGAAAGTGTGGAAGCGATGAAAGAAGGGATCGTCACCTTTGCCGGCATGAAAGAGAATCTCGGGAAAACAGTCGTCATTCAGCATGCCGACGGCAGCGAGACGTGGTATGGCCATTTAGGGACGATATCGGTGAAACTATACGATTTTGTCGAAATGGGAAAAGAGATCGGCACCGTCCAAGCGAGCGAAACGGATAACCAAAAAGGGCTGTTTTATTTTGCCATTAAGCAGGGAGATAAATTTATTGACCCCATCCAGGTGATCTCCTTTGAATAAGTATATCGGGCTGCTTGGCAAACTGCACGTTCATCCGTTGTTATGGCTGATCGGCGGCATGGCGGTGCTGACCGCCCATTTTAAGCAGCTTTGTTTGCTGTTTTTTATCGTCCTTGTTCATGAGCTCGGCCATGCGGCGGCCGCGGCGTTTTTTTCGTGGCGGGTGAAACGGATTTTGCTGCTGCCGTTTGGCGGGGTAGCGGAAGTGGAAGAGCATGGAAACCGGCCGTTTCGCGAGGAGTGGATCGTGACGCTCGCCGGGCCGGCGCAGCATCTTTGGCTCGGGGCCGCAGCGTTTTTTTTCTGGAAGGCCGGTTGGATGGATGACGGGAGCTGGGAATTGTTTTTTCGTTATAACGTTGCTGTCTTCGGGCTGAACCTGCTGCCGGTTTGGCCGCTTGATGGCGGCAAACTGTTGTTTTTGTTGCTTTCGTATCGCCGCCCGTTCAGTGAGGCGCACCGGAATATGGTCGCCATCTCAGCGGCGGTGCTCGTTGCCGGCGTGATCCTTTTGCTCGTCGCGGCGCCGCGCCAGTTGGAGTTGTGGGTGATCGCCGCTTTTTTGGCGCATGCCGTCTGGCAGGAGTGGAAGCAGCATCCGTATATCGTGATGCGCTTTTTGCTTGAACGGTATTACGGAAAAAAAGGCGACTATACAAGGCTGCAGACGATCACCGCCTCCGCCGAGGAGCGCATCTCGGCCGTGCTGCACCGCTTTTACCGTGGACAAAAGCATGCGATCGTGGTCACTGGCGGGAGCGGCGAGCGGATGACGCTCGATGAAAATGAGCTGCTGCATGCGTTTTTTGCGGAAAAGCGGACCGATGCGCCGCTAGGTGCACTCATTTATTAAAGCGGCGACCGCCGCTTTTTTGTTGGCTTTTGTGGGGAAAATAGTGGTTGACGATGGGCTGTTTCTATGTTACTATAAATGACGTTGTAGACTTTTTGTCCCTTTCGGAAAGGACAAAAGAGGGCGGCTGTCGCAAAAAGACGCACCCGTACTACAACCGCTCAGCGCGGGTTGTGAAGCGTTCCATCCGGAACCGCCTTGACGCTGGCGAGTCTGAGTATTATGAAGGAGGTGCGATGCATGTACGCAATTATCGAAACTGGCGGCAAACAATTGAAAGTGGAAGAAGGCCAAGAAATTTACATTGAAAAATTGGATGCCAATGAAGGCGATACGGTCACGTTTGACAAAGTGTTGTTCATCGGCGGGGAAACGGTGAAAATCGGAAACCCGACGGTCGAAGGCGCAACCGTGACGGCGAAAGTGCAAAAACATGGCCGGCAAAAGAAAATCATCGTCTTCAAATATAAAGCGAAAAAGAACTATCGCCGCAAACAAGGCCACCGTCAGCCGTACACCAAAGTCGTGATCGAAAAAATCAACGCATAAGATGATTCGCGTCACGATTGAACGGGAGGCGGACGGTTGCATTCGCGCGTTTACGATGGAAGGGCATGCCCATTTTGCGAAACGCGGAGAGGACATTGTATGCGCCGGTGCTTCGGCGGTTTCGTTCGGCACGATCAACGCCATTGAGGAGCTCACCGGTGTCCGCCCGAATGTGTCGCTCGGCCAAGACGGCGGCTATCTTCGCTGTGAGCTTCCGGAGCTGGAAGAAGCAGCGACGGCAGAAAAAGTGCAGCTTTTGCTCAAAGCGATGGTCGTCTCGCTGAAGACGATCGAACGCGATTACGGAAAATTCATCCGTGTAACATGGAAGTAGCAGGAGGTGACTGCCATGCTGAGACTCGATTTGCAATTTTTCGCTTCGAAAAAAGGGGTCGGTTCGACGAAAAACGGCCGCGACTCGATCGCGAAACGCCTTGGCGCGAAACGCGCTGACGGCCAATTCGTCACGGGCGGCTCGATTTTGTACCGCCAACGCGGAACGAAAGTCCATCCGGGCTTGAACGTCGGCCGTGGCGGCGATGACACGCTGTACGCCAAAATCGACGGCATCGTCCGTTTTGAACGGCTCGGCCGCGACCGCAAACGCGTGAGCGTCTATCCAGTCAGTCAAGAAGCGTAATATTGTTTCGAAAAACTCTAACCGTGGCGGTTAGAGTTTTTCTTTTTCCCCTCGAAAAACCGCTCCCGTTCGCTGTCAGAAAATGCTATAGTAAAAGTAAACTGTCCTCTCTAAAAAGGGAGAAGGAAACAACAGGCGGCGCGGGAAGCTGCGCTGCATTGAATAGGGGAGCGTTGCATGGAAAAGCGATGGACTGTCGTCGAAGTGATGCGCCATGCCCGCCATGACTGGCTGAACAAAATCCAGCTCATTAAAGGCCATTTGGCGCTCAATAAAGTGGAGCGGGTGCAAGAAATCATCAACGGCATTATCGGCGAAGCGCAGCAGGAAACGCGGTTAACGAACTTAAAGGCCGAACGGTTTGCTGAGCTGATGATGACGTACAACTGGGAGCCGCACCCGATTTTTCTTGAGTATGAAATTGTCGGCGGCGAGGCTGATTTGTCGCCGTATGACGAACAATTGAGCGAATGGTGCCGCCGGTTTTTTCGTCTGCTTGAGGCGCAGGCCGATGAGCAGGCGGAAAACCATTTATGCGTGACGATTGAGATTGCGGATGGGCGGGTGGGGCTCTTTTTTGACGGCCGCGGCGCATGGCGGGATGGTGATGCCATTCGCGCCTGCCTCGAGCGCTGTGAGCCATCAGCACCGCTTCGGCTCGTGTCGTTTGCTGTCGGGGCGGACGAATTGACGGTGGAGCTCGAGCTGCCGCTCGGCTCCGGGTCGCCTTATTGGTAAGCACATATTGACAGCATTGAATTGGCTCTGTATACAATAATAAATATTAGCTACACTCATTTTGTCATGATGGAAGCGAATCGGAGGAACAGCCATGTTTGTCGATCAAGTGAAAATTTATGTAAAAGGCGGGGACGGCGGCAACGGCATGGTCGCGTTCCGCCGGGAAAAATACGTCCCGAAAGGCGGTCCGGCCGGCGGGGACGGCGGCAAGGGCGGCGACGTCGTCTTCGTCGTGGACGAAGGGCTGCGAACGCTAATGGATTTTCGCTACCAGCGCCATTTTAAAGCGCCGCGTGGCGAAAACGGCATGTCGAAAAACCAGCATGGGAAAAACGCGGAAGACCTGCTCGTCAAAGTGCCGCCTGGGACGGTCGTTATCGATGCCGATACAAATGAGGTGCTCGCCGATTTGACGGAAGCCGGACAGCGGTTTGTCGTCGCCAGAGGCGGGCGCGGCGGGCGCGGCAACACCCGGTTCGCGACTGCGGCCAATCCGGCGCCGGAAATCGCCGAAAACGGCGAGCCGGGCGAAGAGCGAAACGTCATTTTGGAATTGAAGCTGCTTGCCGATGTCGGGCTTGTTGGCTTCCCAAGCGTCGGCAAATCGACGTTGCTGTCGGTTGTTTCCGCCGCGCGGCCGAAAATCGCGGAATATCATTTTACAACGCTTGTGCCCAACCTAGGCGTTGTCGAAACAGAAGACGGCCGCAGCTTTGTCATGGCCGACTTGCCGGGGCTGATTGAAGGCGCCCATCAAGGGGTGGGGCTTGGGCATCAGTTTTTGCGCCATATTGAACGGACACGCGTCATCGTCCATGTCATCGACATGGCGGCGGTGGAAGGACGCGACCCGTATGACGATTACGTCGTCATCAACGAGGAGCTGAAACAGTACAATTTGCGCTTGACCGAGCGGCCGCAAATTGTTGCCGCCAATAAAATGGACATGCCAGGTGCCGAAGAAAACTTGCGCCGCTTCAAAGAGAAAGTCGGCGAGGCGGTGCCGGTCTTTCCAATTTCAGCCGCGACAAGGCAAGGGGTGCGCGAGCTTTTGTTTGCCATTGCGGATTTATTGGAAACAACGCCGGAGTTCCCGCTCCATGAACCGGAAGAGCCGGCTGTGCAGCGTGTCGTCTATAAGTATGAGAAAGAGAAGCCGCCGTTTACGATCACCCGCGGCAGCGACGGAGCGTTTATTCTATCTGGCGATAAAATCGAAAAGCTGTTGAAAATGACCGATTTCTCGCGTGAAGAATCGGTGCGCCGCTTCGCCCGCCAGCTGCGGGGCATGGGGGTGGACGATGCGCTGCGCGAGCGCGGGGCGCAAGACGGCGACACCGTCCGGCTGCTCGATTACGAGTTTGAGTTTGTCGACGACTGGGATGAACGGTAAAAAGCGGGGGAAGGTGCGGTGGAGAAAAAATTTTACTTGGTGCGCGAAGATGTCCTGCCGGAAGCGATGAAAAAAGTCGTGCTGGCTAAGCAGCTGCTTGAGCGGAAAAAAGCCGCCTCGGTCGCCGAGGCGGCGCAACTTGCGAACATCAGCCGCGGCGTCTTTTACAAATACCGCGACGCCATTTTTCCGTTTCAGGCGGTGACGAAAGAAAATATCGTGACGTTGTTTTTCCATTTGGAAGACCGCTCGGGCACGCTGTCACAGCTGCTTGGCGTCGTGGCGGCGGCCGGCTGCAACGTGTTGACGATCCACCAGACGATCCCGCTGCAAGGGCGGGCGAACGTGACGCTTTCCGTCAGTACGAACGATATGCATGAAGACATCGATGACCTGTTGGGGAAGTTGAGAAGGCTTGAATTTGTCGAAAAAGTGGAAATTGTCGGTTCAGGAGTGTATTAAAGCAAGGGAGAGGCAAACGAAATGAAAATCGGCTATTTAGGACCGAAGGCGACGTTTACCGAAGCGGCGGTCGCGGCGCTGTTTCCGTCGGAGCCGCGCGAGCCGTACAATACGATTCCCGACTGCATCGACGCCGCCGCCGCTGGGGAAATTAAGGCGGCCGTTGTGCCGCTTGAGAATGCATTGGAAGGGTCGGTCAACTTAACGCTCGATTATTTGATTCATGAACAGCCGCTGCCGATCATCGGCGAAATTGTCGTCCCAATCGAGCAGCATTTGCTTGTGCACCCGTATCATGCCCCACACTGGCGCGAAGTGAAAGAGGTGTACTCGCACGCACACGCCATCGCCCAATGCCGCAAATTTTTACATACGGTGCTCAAAGGCGCCAGTCAAGTGCCCATGACATCGACGAGCGCTGCCGCCAAATTTGTGAGCGAACACCCGCACTTGCCGGCGGCCGCGATCGCCAACCGGCTCGCTGCCAACGAATATGGGCTGGTGATCGTCCAAGAGAATATTCACGACTATGACTACAACCATACGCGCTTCATCGTTGTCAGCCGGCGGAATGAGCCGCTTTCGCCCAACTCGCCGCTTTATGCCGGCGACAAAACGACTGTCGTTGTGATGTTGCCGCAAGACCATCCTGGCGCGCTCCATCAGGTGCTGTCGGCGTTTGCCTGGCGGCGGCTCAACTTGACGAAAATTGAGTCGCGTCCGGCGAAAACAGGTCTCGGAAACTACTTTTTCATCATTGATATCGACGCGCCGCTCGACGAGGTGCTCATTCCGGGAGCGATCGCCGAAATCGAAGCGCTCGGCTGCACGGTGCAGCTGTTGGGCAGTTATCCATATTATTTTGCCTAAAACAGGTGAAAAACGCGAACGGTGTGTTCCTGTCCGCGTTTTTTTCTTTACGTGCATGCGGTTTCCGTTTAGGCTTCAATTAAAAAGCCGGCTTGTTTCAAAGCGTGGCAGGCGGCATCCAGTTTCAGCGGTGAGTCGGCCTCAAGCGTATGCAAATGCGTCCCATCCGTCAATTGAAGCAAATACGACGATTTCGTCGCTTCGATTTTGGCGATAAACTGGTCCACTTCCAGGCGGTTGCTGACCATGATCGACGCGGTCAAGTCGCCGTAGACCGGATGTTCGATTTTGACGTCTTTCACCGTCACGCCGCAGTCCACGAGCAAATACAGCTCTTCTTTCGTCCGCTCGGGCGTATGGGAGCAGGCGACCGTTCGCGTATACGTTTTGGCCGGCTCAGCCGGCTTTAAATACAGATATCCTTGGCTTGTCGCGATAATCGGTTCGTTGCGCGCCTTTAACAGCGAAATGTCTTGGACGATCACCTGGCGGCTGACGTTCGTTTTCGCCGCCAACTCGGCGCCGGTAAGCGGTGTGTCGCTTTCTTTCAGCCATTGCAAAATGAGCTGGCGCCTTGCTTCCCCTAAAATTTTCTTTTCCTCCTTCATCCTGTCCATCCCCCCCTTTTGCGGCAAGATCATCTGTTCGAGCGTGGATACGAGTTCGTCAATGTCAGATTGTGTCGTCGCCATGCCGAAGGAGATGCGGACGAACTGCTTCGCTTCTTCCGGCGTTTTTCCGACGGCGAGCATCGTCCGCGACGGCGCCTGCTGTCCAACCTGGCAGGCGCTGCCGGTGGAAATGGCGATGCCGGCGCGGTTGCATTCGAGCATCACCAGCTGCCCGTCCAACCCGTTAACGGTCAAACCGACAATGTGGGCGAGCCGGTAGTCGGGATGGCCTTCGACCGTGATCGGCAGCTGTTTGACGGTGATGGCGTCAAGCAGCCGGCGGCGCAGCCGTTCGAAGTGCGCTTGCTCGCTTTCCATCCGATCGTACAGCTGCTTTGCGGCTGTGATGAAGGCGGCGATACCCGGCACGTTGACCGTTCCCGGGCGAAAGCCGGATTCATGCGTCGCTCCCCGAAACACCGGACTCCAATGGCGGCGCGGATCGATATACACCGCTCCGACGCCTTTCGGCCCGTACACTTTATGGGCGGACACCGAGATGCTGTCAATCGCCATGGCTTTGACGTCTAGCTGTATTTTAGCAAAAGTTTGGACGCAATCGCTATGGAAAAGGACGCCGCGCGCCCGCAGCAGGCGGCCGATGTCGGCAAGCGGCTGGGTGGTGCCGATTTCCGAGTTGGCGTGCTGGATGGAAGCGAGAATCGTCTGCGGCGTGATCGCCCGCTCCAAATCTTCGAGACGGATGCGTCCAAAACGGTCGACCGGCAAGTAAGTGACACGGTACCCCTCTGTTTCCAACTGTTTGAACAGATGATGGAGAGAGGCGTGCTCGATTTCCGTCGTAATCAAATGATTTCCGTTCTGCCGGCGGGCGGCGACGAGCGAACGGACCGCGAGCACGTTCGCTTCCGTGCCGCCGCTTGTGAAATACACCCCTTCCGCTTCCCCGTTGATCATGGCGGCCAACTCGCGCCGGCATAAGGTGAGCAGTTGTTTTGCTTTCGTTCCGATGTCATGCAGGCTGCTTTCGTTGCCAAAATAAACAGCTGCTGCTTCGGCGTAGGCCGCAATGGCTTCTTGGCACATCGGTGTAGTCGCTGCATAGTCCAAATAAATCATCGTTTCCCGCCTCACTTCATTTTTTTCAGCAAACATCTTGCCATTAGTTTAAATATGTGTAAATATAGATGTCAAGACAGGTGGAAAGAAAGGGGCGTCCAAACATGGGAGAAGGCGGCGTTGTGATTGTCGGCAGCGGACTGGCGGCGTTAACGGTCGCTTACTATTTGCTGCGGCATGAAAATGTGATGATCTTCACAAAGAAAGGCCGATCGGACAGCAACTCATGGCGGGCGCAAGGCGGGGTGGCGGCGGCGTTGGCGGAAGGAGATGGCTGGCGCAGCCATTTTTACGATACAATGACCGCCGGTTGTCTCCATAACGATGAACGAATGGTTGAGCTCATCGTCCGCGAGGGGCCGGAGCGGCTGCAGGAATGGATGAACGCCGGCATGGCGTTTGATCTCGACGAATCAGGCCGGATTTCTGTCGGTCTTGAGGGCGGGCACAGCTTCCGCCGCATTTTGCATGCCGGCGGCGACCAAACCGGAAAGGCGCTCGTTTCGTTTTTGCTTCAGCAGCTGAATGACCGTGTGCCGATCGTCGAGGGGGAACAAGTAATTGACTTGTTGATCGAAGACGGCCGTTGCGTCGGGGTGAAAACGAAGCGGGAAGACGGCCGTGTTTCGGTCTGGCGTGCGTCCGCTGTCGTATTGGCGTCCGGCGGCTGCGCGGGGTTGTACACGTTTACTTCGAATGCGCCAACGGCAACAGGCGACGGCATTGCCATGGCGTATCGCGCCGGTGCGGCGGTGGCGGATATGGAGTTCATCCAGTTTCATCCGACGATGTTGGCCACCATGGGAAAAGCGGTCGGGCTTGTATCGGAGGCGGTGCGCGGCGAGGGAGCGGTGTTAGAGACGGAAGACGGGCGGCGCGTGATGGACGGCGTCCATCCGCTTGGCGATTTGGCGCCGCGCGATATCGTCGCGCGCGCCATCGCTGCCGAGCTTGACCGCGGCGGCTGCGTCTATTTGAATATTTCCGCTGTCCCCCATTTTCGCCGCCGCTTTCCCACGATTGCCGCGCTGTGCGAAGCGCATGGGATCGATTGGGAAGCCGGCCGGCTTCCGGTCGTGCCGGGCGCCCACTTTGTCATGGGCGGCATCGTCGTCAATGAGTGGGGGCAGACGACCGTACCCGGTTTATACGCTGTCGGGGAAGCGGCATGCACCGGCGTGCACGGCGCCAATCGGCTTGCCAGCAATTCCTTGCTTGAAGCCATTGTATTTGGCGCCCGCGCTGCCTGTTCGATCAGCCGCCGGGACGACTGGCCGGCGAAAGGAGGGTGCGCCCGAAGGTCCAATTGCCCATTCGGCCCGACGCTGCCGGAGCGGGCGTTGATTCGCGAACAGCTGTCTACACGTGTCGGCATCGTGCGTGATGGCAGCCGGCTTCGTGAGGCGGTTGATTGGCTGGAACAATTTTCTCTGCCGTATTGGCTTGAAGGTGATGTCGAGACGTTGGCGGCCGAGGACATCGAAACAGGGTATATGCTGCTTGCCGGGTGGCTGATCGCCTCTTCGGCGCTTCGCCGCACAGAAAGCCGCGGCGGCCATTACCGGAGCGATTTTCCGCATCCGCATCCGAGCTGGCAAGGGCGGCGCCTCGTGCGGACGAAAGAAGAATGGGCCTGTTTGCCGGCTGGACGGTGAATGAGCCAAGTGAACAGGGGGATGGGATATGAACGAGGTAAAGCTTGAGCAATTGCTGCGGCAGTTTTTTCTTGAAGATATCGGCGATGGCGATATCACATGTGAAACGGTTTTTCCCGCTGATGAGCGGGCGGCGGGCGTGTTTGCCGCGAAAGCGGACGGGGTCATAGCAGGCATCGGCATCATTGCAGCCGGATATCGGCTGCTTGATCCGCGCGTCGAAGTATCGATTATGAAACGGGACGGCGAGCGGGTCGCAGCCGGCGAAGCGATCGCCGCTGCATCCGGCCCGGTCAGAGCGCTGTTGTCCGGCGAGCGCGTCATTTTGAATTTGCTTCAGCGCCTAAGCGGCATCGCCACCGTGACGCGCCAAGCCGTCGATTTGCTCGGTGACAGTCATACGCGCATTTGCGACACAAGGAAAACAACTCCCGGGCTGCGCATGCTTGAAAAGTATGCCGTCACGTGCGGGGGCGGCTACAACCATCGCTTTGGCTTGTATGATGGCGTCATGATCAAAGACAACCATATCGCCTTTTGCGGATCGATCGCCGACGCGGTCAAAGCGGTGCGGGAGCGGCTCGGCCATATGGTGAAAATCGAGGTGGAAACGGAAACGGAAGCGGAAGTGCTCGAGGCGGTCGAAGCGGGGGCAGACGTCATTATGTTTGACAACCGGACGCCGGATGAAGTGCGTTCGTTTGTCCGGCTCGTGCCAAAGCCGATCATCACCGAAGCGTCCGGGGGAATTACGCTCGCCAACGTAGCAGCGTACGGCGCGACCGGCGTCGACTACATTTCGCTCGGATTTTTAACCCATTCCGCTCGAGCGCTTGACATTAGTTTTGATTTACAATGACGGGGGGAGAAAATAATGAACGTACTGGAGCAGCTAAAACGGCTCGATGACATGCCAGAGCGCTATAGAACGATGGAAAAAAGCGAGCTCGAGGCCCGCGCTCGGTCGATAAAAGAGCGGCTCGGCCGCCGCTTGTTTATCCCTGGGCATCACTACCAAAAAGATGAAGTCATCCAGTTTGCCGATGCGACCGGCGATTCGCTTCAACTGGCCCAACTGGCGGCAAAAAACGATGAAGCGGAGTATATCGTATTTTGCGGCGTCCACTTTATGGCGGAAACGGCCGACATTTTGACGAGAGAGGAACAAGTGGTCATTTTGCCCGATATGCGCGCTGGCTGTTCGATGGCCGATATGGCTGATCTTTTCCAAGTCGAGCGGGCGTGGGCAGCGCTCACGGATCTATTTGGCGAAACGATCATCCCGCTTGTGTATGTCAACTCGACGGCGGCGATTAAAGCGTTTGTCGGCCGCCATGGCGGGGCGACGGTGACGTCGTCCAACGCGAAAAACATGGTCAAATGGGCGTTTTCGCAAAAAGAGCGGGTTTTCTTTTTGCCGGATCAACATTTAGGGAGAAACACCGCCTATGCGCTCGGCGTCAGTCTCGATGAGATGGCGGTCTGGGATCCGCGTGAAGAGTCGCTGCAATGCAGCGGGCCGGTTGACAATGTCAAAGTCATCCTTTGGAAAGGGCATTGCTCGGTGCATGAAAACTTCACCGTCCGGCAAATCGAACAAATTCGGAGGACGAAACCGGAAATGAACATTATCGTTCACCCGGAATGCAGCTGGGAAGTCGTCCAGCAGGCGGATTACGCCGGATCGACGAAATATATTATCGAAATGATCCGCAACGCCCCGCCCGGCAGTCAATGGGCCATCGGGACGGAAATGAACTTGGTCAACCGGTTAAAGAACGAACATCCGGATAAGGAGATTATTTCTTTAAATCCGTACATGTGTCCGTGTTTGACGATGAATCGGATTGATTTGCCGCATTTCGTTTGGGCGCTTGAATCACTGGAACAAGGTGTGGTCGTCAACCGCATCACCGTTCCGAACGAAGTGGCCTGTCAGGCGAAAGCGGCGCTTGACCGCATGCTTGCTCTTGCCTAGTTCCCCAACCCGGCGTGACGGAATCGCTTCCGTCCGGCCGGGGATTTTTTTATCATAAATGGGCGCTCATCGTCATACATTGTGTTGAAAGACGATATCGGGAAACAAGCATCGGTCGGATAGAGTGCAAACAGTCTCGGTGTAGGAGGGGGAGCGGAGTGAAAATCCATATTGTTCAGAAGGGAGATACTCTTTGGAAAATAGCCCAAAAATATGGGGTTGATTTTGAACAATTAAAAAAAATAAATGGGCATGTAAGCGACCCGGATATGATTATGCCCGGAATGAAAATCAAAGTGCCGACGGCGGGAGTGCCGGTCAAAAAAGAAACAAAATGGCAGGCGCCGCCGAAAAAAGCGAAAATAGAAGAGCACCCATACGCGGAAGCCAAACCGTTCGTTTCGATCGACATTGATACAGAGTTCGGCGCCGTTGCTCCAGAAGGCAAAACGCCGGCGAATGACGCACCGGCCAACGAAGCGCCGAAAGCGGCGGGGAAGGAAGCACCGAAGGCGCCGGCCAACGAAGCGCCGAAAGCGGCGGGGAAGGAAGCACCGAAGGCGCCGGAC
>NZ_PIJF01000002.1:0-7232 GCF_002809985.1 Geobacillus sp. WSUCF-018B | reverse complement strand
CCGGCCAACGAAGCGCCGAAAGCGGCGGGGAAGGAAGCACCGAAGGCGCCGGYCARCGAAGCGCCGAAAGCGGCGGGGAAGGAAGCACCGAAGGCGCCGGYCARCGAAGCGCCGAAAGCGGCGGGGAAGGCGCCAGTCAGCGAAACACCGAAAGCGGCGGGGAAAGAGGAGCTGAAAGTACCTGTCAACGAAACACCAAACGCACCAGTAAATGAAACACCGAATGTGCCGGTCAATGGGGCGCCAAATGCCGCGAACGCCGAGGGAGCGAAAACGCCGACTGTCGAACCGCCGTTTGTGCATACGATCCCGCCGGCCGCTGCGTCCTCTCACGTTTCATTTGCCAAATCGTTGTCGAATCTGCCGCCGATTCCGCCGAAGCCGAGCAATATTTTACCTGGCATTATGAAAGAGGAAACAGGAGAAAGCCCGGATAAACTGAAAGGGGAGCAGATGGAATCGGAAAGTGATGAAGCGCCGCCGCTTCCGAACATTCCATACGTTCCGGTCGCGCCGCCGCCAGCGCCGGCGTTTGGCAGTGATCAAGGATGTGTGCCGGTGACGCCGATTTTGCCGGGGCCAGGGTTTTATGTGCCGCCGTTGCCAGCGATGCCGCCGTATTCTCCGTTGCCCAATCCGCCGGCCGGGGAAAGCCCAGAAAGCGGCGCAGCACCTTATCCAGGCATCAGTGAAAGCAGCAGTGAATCGGCGGAGTCCCCACCGCTTCTTGGGCCGGGTGGACATGGGGCTGCCATCCCGCCGGCGCCGCCAGCGGGAGCCGCTTTCGCTTCGCCGGGATACGCGCCGCCCGGGGTGTATGCGCCTCCGGCTGGGTATCCGCCAGTTGCCTATATGCCTGTATATTCGCCGGTTCCGCACTATGGGGGGTATGCACCGCCTGGCATGTACGTGCCGCCGGCTCCATACGGGTATGCCCCACAACAGGCGGCGCCGCTTCCGTGGCCGGGCGTCGTCTACCCGACAAGCCCGCCTGGGTATGCGCCTTCGCCTGCTCCGCCGGCCGCCAGCCCGCGCCTGTTTGCCGGGCCGCCGGATGAGGAGAGCGAACATGGTGAAGAACAATAATCCAATCGAAAGAGACGCCGTCGGCCGTCTCTTTTTTCTTCTTGACCGCCAATATCGGCTTGTTATTCAACAAGTTGTGGCATTGAAACCGCATGTCTTCGCCATTGCCGCCCGGCAAGGAATGTTTGTCGCCAAAGCGTATCGCTTTCCTGTTGCGGCCGCGCGGCACGCCTGGCTTCTTGCCGCATTAAGGAAGACCGGTTTTTCCGCCGCGCCGGCCCCTATGCCGATCGGGCGCGGAGGAGTGGTTGAAGCCGGCGGATGCTATTGGCTGCTGACGGAATATGTAGCCGGAGCGCGTCCAATCTCGTTTGCCGCTTGGGCTGACGCCGCTGACGGACTTCATTTGCTCGAACGTTACCATACCATAACGGCAAACATCGCCAGCAGCAAGCAGGAGGCGATGGGGCTGCCGCGTGCGCAGCTGTATGACAAATGGCGGCGCCGCTATGAGGAGTTTTGCCGACATTTGCCTGTTGTTGAAACGATCATGGACAAAGAAGACATTTTATTTACGCTGCGCTGGGCGGATTACTGTCTATCAACGTGTCGCGAGCATGCTCCAGAGTTGACGGCGGATTCTGCTGCCATCATTCATGGTGATGTCGCCTCCCATAATTTTTTGCGCACCACAACCGGCCAGATGTACCTCATCGACTATGACGCGGCCGCTCTTGCCTCGCCCGGGATTGACTATTGCCAATACGCCAATCGCCTCTTGCCGTATATCGGTTGGTCATATTCAACACTCGCCCGTTTCGCTCCGCTTCGCCGTTGGTTGGAAAAACGCTGGTTTTTGCATGCGCTCTTATTTCCGGCTGATGTGTTTCGCGAGTGGCGTCAGGCGGCAGCGCGCCGCCGCCTTCTTGTGTTTGACCGCAAGCGGAGAGAACGGTTTGTCCGCAGCCTTTATGCTATGCTACAATGAGAAATGGAATCTTTGGAAAAGGAGTCGAGGGCGGATGCAAGAAAAAATTGACAAAATCGTGCAATGGTTGCGTGACCAAGTCTCATCAGCCGGTTTAAACGGGGCGGTCGTCGGCATCAGCGGCGGCATCGACTCGGCGGTTGTCGCCCATTTGATTAAGCGTGCCTTTCCGGACGATTCGCTGGGGCTGATCATGCCTTGCAAAAGCAATCCGAAAGATATGGAAGATGCGCTGAAAGTGGTGAAAAGCTGCGGCATCCGGCATTTGGTCATCGATTTGACCGAGGCGCACCGGACGTTGTTTGGCGCGGTCGAGGCCGAGCTGAAAGCCATCGGGGAATGGAGCGAAGAGCGCGCGCGCCTCGGCGATGCGAATACAAGGGCGCGTTTGCGCATGACGACGTTGTATGCGGTCGCCAACAATTACGGCTATCTCGTCGTCGGAACGGACAACGCCGCCGAATGGCATACCGGCTACTTTACGAAATACGGCGACGGCGGAGTGGACTTAGTGCCGCTCATTCACTTTACAAAAGGCGAGGTGCGCGAAATGGGCCGTCTGCTCGGCGTCCCGGAAGAAATTATCAAGAAAGCTCCAAGCGCCGGACTGTGGGAAGGGCAGACGGATGAAAGCGAGATGGGCACGACATACGAAATGATTGATAAATACTTGAAAGGAGAAGACATTCCGGAACGGGACCGGAACATTATTGAAAAACTGCACGAACGCTCGCATCATAAACGGCAGCTGGCCATCGCGCCGCCGAAGTTTTAGCTGTTGCCTCATTGGTGCGAACTGACAGCGATAAACCCCCTTTGTTTTCCGCAATCTAAACGTAAGGCTGGCTTTCGGCCAGCCGTGGGCGAAGGAAACCAAGGGGGGTTTTCCATTGAGACAAGCGGTCAAATGGATTGGGGTGCTGTCGGCTGCCGGCTTGCTCGCTTCGTGCGCCAATTACGGGGCCAATGAGGGAGCTCAGCATTATAACAACGCGACAAGGCCGATCGGCTACTATTCGACGGAACGAAACGACGATTTCCGTTACGGCCGCTATGGGACGAACGCGCTCAACTACGACAACAACTATATATGGGCGCGCCGCGGACCGGCGACTGATTATTTGGCGGACGAAGGCCGCTTCGGCGGACCGGCGGCGACCCGGTTTGATACGGATGTTCCGGCTCTTCCAGGTGATGTCGATTTTGGCGACGGCGATTACAACTATCACGGACATTTAAATTCGTTGAGCGTCGACCCACATCCATCATATTACCGGAGTTATGACGGCGGCCTGGCCGAGGAGCTTTCGCGCCGCGCCGCTGCAGTCGGTGGAGTCGATGATGCGCGCGCCGTCGTATACGGCGACCAAGCGCTCATCGCTATTGCGACCGATGCCCGCCATCCGGAGCGGCTCGAGCAGCGCGTCGCCAAAGCAGTTGCTCCGTACGCCAAGGGCAAACGGGTGCGCGTTACATCCAATTCGAGCATGTACCACCGCGTCCGCACGATTGACAACACCATTCGCCAAGGCGGGCCGATCAACATGGACGAAATCCGCCGCGATTTGCGCACCATTTTCATCGATCATGACACGATTCAAGAGCGGCCGAGAAACACCCGCTAGCCAAGCAGGGGCTGACCCGAACCCGCGTCTCGGGCCAGCCTCCTTTTGTGTCCTGATGGACGGCTCCGGCTGACATTTGCGGCGTTTTTTGTTATAGTAGTATTCGGAACATTCCGTTGCGATGAGAGGAGAAAGACCGATGGCTGGACATTCGAAATGGAAAAATATCCAACGGCGAAAAAACGCCCAAGATGCGAAGCGCGGCAAGCTGTTTATGAAACTGGCCAAAGAAATTTACGTTGCCGCGAAAATGGGCGGGGGAGATCCAGCGGCCAATCCCGGCTTGCGTCTTGTCATTGAGAAGGCAAGAGCAGCCAACATGCCGAACGATAATATTGAACGGGCCATTAAAAAAGCAACTGGAAACCAAGAACAAACGAACTATGAAGAAATTCGCTACGAAGGATACGGACCGGGCGGCGTCGCCGTCATGGTCGTTTGCCTGACCGACAATAAAAACCGCACCGCCGCAAACGTACGCGCCGCTTTTTCGAAAAACGGCGGCAACTTAGGGGAAACGGGGTGCGTCTCCTACTTGTTTGAGCGTAAAGGGCTGCTGATCGTCGATCGCGAGCAGCACGATATCGACGAGGATGAGCTGCTGCTGTTGGCGATCGAAGCCGGTGCTGAGGAGATGGAAACGACCGATGAGTCGTTTGAAATTTATACAGCGCCCGAGTCGTTTGAATCGGTGAAGGAGCAGCTGGAACAGCATGGGCTGACGTTTGCAAGCGCAGAGATCACGATGATTCCGCAAACGTATACGACGCTCGAAGGCGATGATTTGAAAAAAATGTTGAAGTTGATCGACACTCTTGAAGATGATGACGACGTTCAGGAGGTATACCATAACCTGGACGAATCGGTGCTTGACGAATGACAGCGCCCGCCAATTGTTGCTTGAAAAAGGGGTGTACGTCCGTCCGCCGTATATGGTCTATCCAAAAGAGGTGGAATTTTGTCGATCGGCGGCAACTCGCTTTGCAAAAAAGCTAAGCAGAATAGGAATAAAATGGAGAGCAACGGTGAAACTAAGAGCGTAAGGGAATCACCATGCTGGAAGAGAGGAACGGGATGATGCGAATTCTTTCCACCCTTCTGTTGGCTGTTGCCGCCGTGCTGCCGGTCCATGGGGTGTCGGCTGCGCCGGTCAAGATGACCATTGTGTTGCAGCAGCATTACTTAGACGGAGAGATGAGCGAGGAGAAAGTCACGGAAACGGTCGATTCATTGACGGAAATATGGAAGAAGTACCGCGATTGGCAGCTTATCAATCTTGATGACCGAACGATCGTCTTTCGCAAAACGGTCAACGACATTTCGCCGCTGTTGAAAACGAACGGCTATTTCGGGATTACAGACGATGGCACGTTGTCCATTTTTAACGGCAAACCGGGCCGATCGAGCGAAATTATCCAGTCGTTTTTCCAAATTGACGTGCAAAAGCTCGAAAGCCGCCAGCAGCAAAAATTAAAGCAAGGAATTCGCGTCCTCTCGAAAGAACAATACGAACAAGTGATTGAAATGTACCGCCATTTTGCGGTTGTCCAGTAAAGCGGCGACAAGCCCGTGGTGCGATGCGCATCACGGGATTTCTTTTTGCTATAATGAAATCATATGATACAATGAAAGGACGAGAAAAGGGGAGGAGCGTTCCATTGATCGAGTTTATCCGCGGGTACGTCGACTACGTCTGCCCGGAATATATCGTCATTGACCATCATGGCATCGGCTACGAAATTTTTACGCCGAATCCGTTTGCCTTTCGCGAGAGCCGCGAGGCGGTGGTGACGGTGTATACATACGAATATGTGCGCGAAGATGTGCACGCTTTATACGGGTTTTCCACGCGCGAAGAGCGCAACTTGTTCACAAAGCTGCTTCAAGTGTCCGGCATCGGTCCAAAAGGGGGTCTTGCCATTTTGGCGGCCGGGCGTCCTGATGAACTGGCGCGGGCCATCGAGGAAGAAAACGAGGCGTTTTTATGCAAGTTTCCAGGCGTAGGCAAAAAGACGGCTCGGCAAATGATTTTGGATTTAAAAGGGAAGCTCGGAGCGCTTGCGGCGCCGGCGGCTGCACGTTCGGCCGCCCCGCTTTCCGGAGAGCTGGCTGAGGCGGTCGCTGCGCTCAAGGCGCTCGGTTACGCCGAGCGGGAAATTGAAAAAATCATTCCGGCGCTCCGCAGTGAAGCGATGTCGACGGAGCAATATGTGAAGCGGGCGTTGGCGCTCTTGCTCAAGTAAGGAAAGGAGGAAACCGAGAAGGGAGGGATGGCGGTGGATGACCGGATCGTATCCAGCGCTGCCCTAGGCGGCGAGGCGGCATTGGAACCGAGTTTGCGTCCGCAATATTTGCATGAGTATATCGGGCAAGATAAAGTGAAAGAAAACTTGCGGGTGTTCATTGAAGCGGCCAAGCTGCGCGAGGAGACGCTTGACCATGTGCTGCTGTATGGTCCGCCGGGGCTTGGGAAAACGACGCTGGCCGCTGTGATTGCGAATGAAATGGGGGTCAGGCTGCGGACGACGTCCGGCCCCGCGCTCGAGCGGCCCGGCGATTTGGCGGCGCTTTTGACCTCTCTTGAGCCTGGCGATGTGCTGTTTATTGACGAAATCCACCGGTTGCCGCGGACGGTTGAAGAAGTGCTCTATCCGGCGATGGAGGATTATTGCCTGGATATTATGATCGGCAAAGGAACGGAAGCGCGCTCGCTTCGCCTTGACTTGCCGCCGTTTACGCTCGTCGGGGCGACCACGAGAGCCGGGGCGCTGTCGGCGCCGCTTCGCGACCGGTTTGGCGTCATCAGCCGTCTTGAATATTACCGAGTCGATGAGCTTGCCCACATTGTTGAACGGGCGGCCGCGATTTTACGTATTATCATTAGCAGCGAAGCCGCTTCCGAGATCGCGCGCCGGGCGCGCGGCACCCCGCGCATCGCCAATCGGCTGCTCCGCCGCGTTCGCGATTTTGCCCAAGTGCGCGGGGACGGTGAAATTACCCTGCCGCTCGCTGTCGAGGCGCTCGAGCGGCTGCAGGTCGACCGGCTCGGGCTTGATCACATTGACCATAAGCTGCTTTTAGCGATCATTGAGAAGTTCGCCGGCGGCCCGGTCGGGCTTGAAACGATGGCGGCGGTGATCGGGGAAGAGGCGCAGACGATTGAAGAAGTGTATGAGCCGTATTTGCTGCAAATCGGTTTGCTGCAGCGGACGCCGCGCGGGCGTGTCGCAACGCCGGCGGCGTATGCCCATTTCGAAATGGAGGTTCCGAAGCGGTGAACAGCCTGCCGAAGCTGATCATGACGATTGGCGTTGTGCTCATCATGGTCGGGTTTGTCATGCAGTTTGTCAAACTCGGCCGCCTGCCGGGGGATATCGTCATCCGCAAAGGGAATATGACGTTTTATTTTCCCGTTGTGACATCCATCTTGCTGAGCGTTGTGTTATCGTTGATTTTTTACGTGCTCGGACGATTTCGCTGAAGGAAGGAGAACTGCGTCAACTACCCCCACTTAGCTAACGCTTGAAGTGGGGGCTTGCAACTCCCCAGAAGTGCAAACGGACTTCGTCCTCCTTCCTTGACTTGGGGTTGCA